>DASPSM010000267.1:0-26400 GCA_035623955.1 Planctomycetaceae bacterium | reverse complement strand
AAGGGTTTGATTTTCGGCAGGCTTGCATGGGCTCACGTGTGATTCACTTCAGGGAGCATCGATGCCGCCCGAATCCTCTCATGAAACCGGCGAGGTGGCCGCCAAATCGCCAACCTCAATGCCAGGGGACGGCGCCACCGTCAAACAGCCGGCCTCTCCGGCAGCACCGCCAGCGCCCTCTGCGACCGCAAACGACCGGCGGCGGTTGCTGAGGCGACGCGTGACGATCGCGGTCATTGCGATCGTGGTCCTCGCGGTCGGGCACTACTACGGAGTTCCCGTCGTCCAGAAATTGCTCAACACGGTCTCCACAGACGATGCGTATGTGAACGGCCACGTGACGGCAGTGGCGGCGCGCGTACCGGGACAAGTCACCAACGTCTACGTGGACGACAACTACCGCGTCAAAAAGGGGAGCCTGCTCGTCCAGCTCGACAAGGAGCCGTACCAGATCCAGGTCGCGCTCAAGAAAGCGAACTACGAGACCGCCGTGGCGAACGTGGCTGCCGCGTACGACGAGGTCCGCGGCATCGTCGGGCAGGCGCGCAGCAATCGCTTCGCGCTGCAGCATGCGATCGAGGACGTCAACAACCAGGTGGCCCAGCTGCGGGCCGAAATCGCCCTGTTGAAGACCCGCCGTGCAACCCTTGTGCGAACCGAAGCCGATTACAAGCGCGCGGTCGAGCTGCAAAAGACGCCCGGCGCGATCGCCCCGCAAGACGTCGACAAGGCCCGGGAAGCGTACGACGTGTCCCAGGCGCAGGTCACGCAGGGCCTCGAAGAGGTCTATAAGATCCGCGTCGGCCTGGGCCTGCCGGCCAAACTGAAAAAGGAAGGGGACGACGCCCTGGCCGAAGTTCCGCCCGATCTCGATCAGACGTACTCCACGGTCCGGCAGGCGCTCAACACTCTCTTGCAGAGCGTATCCCCCCTGGGCTTTTCCCCCACGTCGTACGATCTTACTCCCAAGCAAGCCATCGAGGAGTTTTACCGCCAGGATCCCGAAGGCAACCTCGACCGCATTTTCGCCAGGCTTATCAAGAATGCGCCGGCGATCAAGCTCGCCGAAGCCAAGCGCGACCAGGCCAAGGCCGACTGGGACCAGGCCGAGTTGAACCTGCGCTACTGCGACGTGGTGGCCGAGATCGACGGCGTGATCACGCGCCGAAACGTCAACCCGGGCAACAACGTCCAGGCGGGCGAAGCCTTGATGGCGCTGCGCTCGCTCACGGAAATCTGGGTCGACTGTAACTTCAAGGAAACGCAGCTCGACGATCTGCGGATCGGCCAGCCCGCGGATCTGGAAGTCGACATGTACGGCAGTCGCAAGACCTTCAAGGGGCGCATCTCGGGCTTCACCTACGGCACCGGTTCGACCCTGGCGATCTTGCCTCCCGAAAATGCGACCGGCAACTTCATCAAGGTCGTGCAGCGTTTGCCGGTGCGGATTGACCTGATCGACTACGATCCCGACAAGGACCCGCTGTTCGTCGGGCTGTCGGTCGTTCCTTACGTCTATTACAAGCAACAGCCGACCGGACCCGACGCCGGCAAGTTTCTTCAAATCGTGTCGCCACTGCCGGAAATCAATCCGGACCGGTTTCGGATGAATCCCGTCCCGCCCGCTTCCCAACCGGCTGGGGTCGGTGCCCAGGGGGGCGAAGGCAAGGCCGGTGCCCCGACGAGACCCGCCCCGTGACCACCCTCGCGCTGGCTCCGGCCCGCCCAGCCACAATCAACCCCTGGGTCGTGGCAGCGGCGGTCGTGATTCCGACTTTCATGGAGGTGCTCGACACCACCATCGCCAACGTCGCGCTGCGCTACATCGCCGGCGGGCTATCCGCAGCCGTGATCGACAGCGAGTGGGTGATCACGAGCTATCTCGCGGCCAACGCGACGATCTTGCCGATTTCCGGCTGGCTCTCGGCTCGTCTCGGCCGGCGCAATTACTTCCTGATGTCGATTGCCGTCTTCACGATCGCCTCGGGCCTGTGCGGGCTGGCCACCAGCTTGAATCAGTTGATCCTTTTTCGCGTGATCCAGGGACTCGCGGGCGGCGGATTGCAGCCTAGCAGCCAGGGCGTGCTGATCGACGCCTTTCCGCGCGAAAAGCAGGGTGCCGCCCAGACGGTCTTCGGCCTGGCTGCCTTGCTCGCGCCGGTGATCGGACCGACGTTGGGAGGCTACCTCACCGACTATTACAACTGGCGCTACATCTTTTACATCAATCTGCCTGTCGGAACGGTGGCCCTGGTGGCCTGCTATTTTCTGCTCGACGATCCCCCTTATCTCAAGGCCGAGCGCGCCGAGCTCTTGAAAAGGCCGCTGAATTTCGACTACATCGGCTTCGGCCTGTTGGCGCTGGTGATGTCTTCGTGGGAGATCATGCTCAGCAAGGGGCAGCAGTGGGACTGGCTGGGCGACGTCTTCTGGCGGGTGCAGACGCTGCTGGTTCTGTTCGTCGTAGGGCTGCTGCTGCTGGTGTTGCGCGAGACGCGGATTAGTAATCCCGTGGTCAACTTTCGGCCGCTGCGCGAGCGCAACTTTACCGCGGCGTGCGTCATCATTTTTCTGGCTTTCGGAGCACTTTACGCCTCGAGCACGTCTCTCCCGGCGCTCTTGCAAACATTATTCGGATACGATGCCTATCACTCGGGACTGGTCTTATCGCCGTCGGGCGTCGCCTCAATTCTGGTGCTGATCGTCGTCGGCGCGTTGTTGGGCCGCGGCATCGATGCCCGCTGGTTCATCGGGGCAGGACTTCTCGTGGTTGGAATTTCCGGCTATTGGACTTCGCTCTTAAACCTCCAGATCAGCCCGTGGCAGGTCGTCTGGCCGCGGGTGGTGCTGATCGCCGGCCTGTCGATGATTTTCGCCCCGATCAACATGGCCGCGTATCTGTACATCCCGCGCGAATTGCGCGGGGCGGCGGTCGGACTGTTCTCCCTGCTGCGCAACGAAGGGGGGAGCGTCGGGACTTCCATGGCTCAGACGATCCAGGAGCGGCGCGAGATCTTTCACACGCTGCGGCTGGGCGAATATCTCGATCCGTATAACCCGAATGTCCAGTTGTTTGCCACAAGGTCGCAAGCTTACTTTTTCAGGTTGACCGGCGATCGGGCAGGCTCACGCCGGATGAGCGTCCAGGTCCTGTTTGACATGCGGGAGCAGCAGGCGTCGTCGCTGGCCTATTTCGACGTCTTCTGGGTCATCGGCGTGATCTCGTTCGCGCTGGTTTTCCTGGTGCTCTTGATGAAGCGGTCGGTCGCAGAAAAAGGGGCCCACGTCGGCGCAGAGTGACACTCCGCGCCTTCGATTCGTCACCAAAAGACAGCCGTGGTGCGCGCCGGCGTGGAATTTCTGCAAGGCCCGTGACCGGAAGTTCCGGCAGACTTGGCCCGATCGATCCTGCCGGAATAACCCGAATTGGGGCCTCTCAAAATCGGTTTCTCCCGTTCGTTCCCGTCATCCGGTCATTCGGAATGTGCCGAGTCAATCGATTGCAACGCTCGCGCCCCAGGTGCGCCGAAGACGCGTCGCCTTGCCCGAGGTCCTCGATGACAGCCCGTTTGACAGCCGTGAACCGTGACACAGCTAATCTTCCGCGCGCGAATGATCGCCTGGCCCCTCGCTTGGCCGAGCGACCGCGACTGGCATCGACCGAGTGTATCCGACTGTGTGCCTGCCTGGTGCTCGCACTGGCCATCTGCGGCTGCACGACTCCGAGCGAGTATGTCCACAACGGCTTCAAAGTCGGGCCGAATTACTGCCCGCCCGGCGCGCCGGTCGCCGACAACTGGATCGACGCGTCCGACAAGCGCGTTCGGACAGAGTCCGAGGACCTGAGTCACTGGTGGAGAGTCTTTAACGACCCGATCCTCGAAGGCCTGATCCGCGAGGCTTACCAGCAGAACCTCACGCTCAAAGAAGCGGGGTTCCGCGTGCTGGCCGCCCGGGCCCAACTGGGGATCGCGATCGGCAATCTGTTTCCGCAACAGCAATACGCCTTCGGCGACTATACGCATGCCACGCTCAGCAAAGAGACGGCCAACAGCATCGTGGCGATCGGCAACGCGCTTGGGCTTCCCGTCCAGCGAAATTTCAGCCAGTGGGATTACGGGTTCGCGCTCGGGTGGGAGCTGGACTTCTGGGGCCGCTTCCGCCGCGCGGTGGAGGCGAACGAAGCCAACCTCGGGGCCAGCGTCGCGGACTACGACGGGGCTCTGGTGACGCTGTTCGGAGACGTGGCGTACAACTACGTTTTGTACCGGACCCTCGAACAACAGATCGCTTACGCGCGCTATAACGTCGATTTGCAGCGCCAGACGCTCACCATCGTCGAAGCGCGGTTTCGAGCCGGCACCACAGGCGAACTGGATGTGCACCAGTCTCGATCGACACTCGCTCAAACCGAAGCCGGAATCCCCGAGCTCGAAATCAGCCTGAGGCAGGCCGCCAATCGCCTCTGCATCCTGATGGGCATCCCCGCGGAGGACTTGCAGGCGCGGCTGGGAACGGCGTCGATCCCGACCGCACCAACGGACGTCGCGGTTGGCATTCCGGCCCAGTTGTTGAGCCGACGGCCCGACGTCCGCCGGGCCGAACAGAACGCGGCTGCCCAGTCAGCCCAGATCGGCATTGCGGAAGCCGACTTTTATCCGGCGATTTCGATCGTGGGCACGATCGGTTATTCAGCAGAAGAGTTTCCAAGCCTGTTCCGCCAGGCCGCGTTCGACGGAACGATCGGCCCGACCTTCAACTGGAAGCTCCTCAACTACGGACGCATCTTGAACAACGTCCGCGAACAGAAGGCAAAGTTCGAGGCGCTTGTGGCGGCGTACCAGCAAACGGTCCTCAACGCCGACCGGGAGACGGAAGACGGCATCGTAACCTTCCTGCGAGCCCAGACGCGCACGCAGTATCAAACCGAAAGCGTAAACCGGGCCCAAAAGGCTGTCTCGCTGGGTCTCGTGCAGTACCAGGCGGGGACTGTCGACTTCACGCGGATCACGCAGCTCGAACAGAATCTGGTGCTCCAGCAAAACACGCTCGCCGAGGCACAGGGCGAAATCGCGCAAGGCCTGATCCAGACTTACCGGGCTCTTGGAGGGGGTTGGGAGGTGCGGCTGACGGGCTTGGATTCCGGCCCCGCGGTCTCCAACGAGAGCGCCCCCGCCAACGCGACGCCTCCTGCCCCTGCTCCTCCCGCCCAGGCGCCCCCGGCACCCGTCATCGTCAAGCCGGCGCGCTGACCGTCAGCGTGCCCCTTCGCAGCCACGAATTGATCAGCGCGACGGTGCCTCAATAGAGGGCCACGACGCACTCGACGCTCACCCAACGCTTTGCCGCTGCGCGACGCTCGGGTGAGCCGTGGCTCTTGTTGCGTTAGCTTTGCCGCGCGGGCCGAAGACCCACCGGCAAACGGAATCCGTCATCCTCCGGCGCAAGGCGCGCACGTCGTGCATGCTGCGTTCGAACAAGTCGATGTGATCGGAACTTGGACTTCCACCGTCTGGGGGACCATCTTGCAGACCTGCACCGGAACGCTCTTGGTCACGCTGACGGGCACGCAGACCGTGTACTTCTGCATCTGCTTCCGCGGCACGATGCGACACACCGTCTCCGAATACGTCTCGGTCTTTTCACGCGGCACTTGAACCGTGAAGTTGACAGTCCGCGTCTGTTGCTCGTTGACGTATTCGCAGACCGGCACCGTCCGCGTCCGCGTTTCGTTCCGCGTGAGCGTGACGTTGTACTGATAGTTCTCGGTCGACGGAACCATCTCGCAGACCGGCACGGTCCGCGTTCGCGTCTCGTTCCGCGTCAACGTCACGTTGTACTGATACGTCTGCTGAGTTGGAACCATCTCGCAAACCGGCACCGTGCGCGTCCGCGTTTCGTTCCGCGTGAGCGTGACGTCGTACTGATAGTTCTCAGTCGACGGAACCACCTCACAGACCGTCACGTTCCGTGTTCGCGTTTCGTTGCGGGTCAGGTTGACGGTGTATTGATAGTTCTGCTGCTCCGGAACCAACTCGCAAACCGGCACGTTCCGCGTCCGCGTTTCGTTCCGCGTGAGCGTGACGTTGTACTGATAGTTCTCAGTCGACGGAACCATCTCGCAGACCGGAACGGTCCGGGTCCGCGTTTCGTTCCGCGTCAGCGTCACGTTGTACTGATAGTTTTCAGGCGTCGACACCAACTCGCAGACCGGCACCGTTCGCGTCCGCGTTTCCGGCCGGCAAAGCGTCACCTCGTAGGTGTAGGGCACCTGCTCTTGCTGCACTTCGTTGCAAGTGTAGGTCTCGGGCTTCTGCACGAGATTCGGCACCCAGACCCGGCACGTCGCGGGAGCACAGGGGGCCGAATAAGCGGCCGTCGTGCAGCCGCCACACCCAGCGCAGCCGCAACCCGAAACCGCACAGCCGCCTGTCGCGCAGCCACCCGCTGCGACCGCACAACCTCCCGAAGAGGCGCACCCGGCGCACGGCGTCACGCCGCAGCCCCCCACTCCGCAGCCGCCCGCTGCACAAGCCTCTGCCCCGCACGGAGCGCAGGCCGGTGCAGGCGCCGGACGGTCTTCCCAGTGCCCTTGGTCGACGCACACCATGCGCGTGTGGCTGACCGGCACGACCTTGCACACGGTGCGCGTCGCCGTCCGATTTTCGGTGTAGGGAACGTTGACCGTGTAGGACTGCGACACGTCTTTCCACACCTGATGACTGACCATCCGCGTGGCGGTCCGCGTTTCGGTATACGGGACGCAGACCGTATAGCTCTGCTGAACTTCTCGCGTGACGGGGTGCATCACGGTCCGCGTCGCCGTCCGCGTCTCGGTGTAGGGAATACAGACCGTGTACGTCTGCGGGACTTCGCGGGTGACCTGTCGCATGACGGTTCGCGTCGCTGTCCGCGTCTCCGTGTAAGGGACGCAAACGGTGTAATTCTGCTGCACCTCGCGAGACACGGTCCGCATCACCGTGCGAGTGGCGGTGCGAGTCTCCGTGTACGGGATGCAGACGGTGTAGCTCTGCGACACCTCCCGCGTGACCGGGTGCATTACGGTCCGTGTCGCCGTGCGGGTCTCCGTGTACGGGATGCAGACGGTGTAGCTCTGGGTCACCTCTCGGGTCACCGGCTTACAGACCGTAAAGGTCTCCTGCCGCGACTGTGACTGCGTCTCGAACACTGTGAAGGTCCGCGTGCGCTTAATGGTCTCGGGGACCTGCTCGCAGAACGTCACTTCCTGCTGGCGCTCTTCATTGCGGTATTCGACGCAGGGAACTTGCTGCGTCTCGGTGACGTAAGTCGGCACCATGACCGTGCGCTCTTCGGTGCGATACTGAGGCGCGCACGAGGCTGCCGGAGCGCACGCCGGCGAAGCCGCACACGCACAAGCCGCCACGCAACCGGCCGCGGGCGCCGCAGCAGGTGGCGGAGCGTTCTGGCCCGCACCCACGACCTCAGCGGATGCGGCCCAACTCACCAGGGCTAAAGGGAGCAGAAACGTGGTAAAGTGATTCGTCGCAGTCATGCGGTACTCCTTTCAGAGGTGCTCAACTCTGTCCGCGGGAGAGGTAAGGAAGCGATCATCGCCCCGCGCCGCCAGCCGTCGGACGCGATCAAAACGATCTCCACTTCAGCAATCCGCTCCCTTCGCCCAGATTCATTCAAGACGACGGGAAGCGGCGAATGAAGATTCGACAGTCAGGCTAGGAAGGATGCGCAAACTGCAAAATCAGGTCCGCGGCGCAGCCCGGTAGCGTCAACTGGTCATTTTCAGTCCAGCCTGATGACAAGAAGCGCAATAGAATCGGCGGCCCGGCGATCGGGTCTCAGAGCGACGCGTTCGGAACAACAACGGCAAAACGGCGGTCATGGCAGCGAAGAGCCCGACTTCTCATCAAGCGCTGCCGAAGATCCGAACGGGGGGCACCACGCCCGGAGCAATCCGCGGACCAATCGAAGGTCGCGTTTTTTGCGAACTTGAGTAGCAGGCTTTGCTGAGCCGGCACGCGCGCGCTCACCCTAGCGAATCCAACACTCGCGTCAGATGTGAAGCACCGGTGGAAGGGCCGTCACTTCGCCTTGCTGGGCGCGATGCCCAGTTCGTCGACTGCCTCGTTGACTCCGACGGTCGACTGGGCCAATTCGACGGCCCGGTGCTTGGCCTCGGCGCTCGGGACACTCCCCTTCAGAACGACGATGCCCCCATCCCTCGCCTCGATCTGGAAGGGGGCGTCGGTCAGGGACTTATCCCAGTAGAGTCGCGCGTAAACGCGGCCTTGAACCGTCATGCGATGCGTGGCCTTTTTGACGTCGCCCCAGGTCTCGCGGAGCTTCGATTCGGCCTGTTTGAGCGCGCGATCGGCTTTGTCGGTGAACGAATCCGAATCCTTTTGCTGGCCGACTGTGATCGCTCCGCAGAAGATCAGGACGCAGGCAGCCCCGAGAAGATGCCGTGACATGTTGTTACCCCCTTTGGTTCGTTTGGAACGAGGCAGAAGAGCTGGTTCATCGACGAAAGGTTGAAACCTCTCGCAGCCATCAAGAATTCGACGCTCGCAGGACACTATTTTGGAGGAAACGCCGCAAAACTTCCAATTATCAGGTCAGGACAGACCGGCGCCGCGTTAAATCGCCTCCGGCAGTGCTCCGTTTCTGGGGCGTTGCGGGGTCTGATTCGGCCTTCAGCTTCTTGAAACCATTGCGGCCTTCGCGGGATCGAGGTCAGTGGCGCGCAGGTCTGAGGCGCGACACCTCAGATTTTGCTAAGGAAGACCGGTCGGCGCTGAGCAAAAGTCAGAGGAAAAACTTGATCATGAGCGGCCCCACGATTGAAATGGAGCGGTCGGGGCAGGCAGTCGCCCGCTTGAATCCAGAGTGCCGCCCTGTGGACCGACGCTTGCCGGCTTCGCGAGGTGAATCATGCAAGCCTTGCTTTCCACGAGGGCGCTCTCTATTGCGGCTCTGGTCGTTGTTGTTTCAATCAGTCTTGCCAATGGGCGGGTTCTCGGCCAGGTCGAGGGACCTCGAGCCGGGCAAGCCCACATCGCGAAACCGGCATGGTTGGAGGGATCTGGAGAAAACCTGCGGATCAAGCTCTCCGGTTCCATCCGCGACGAAACGGGCGCGCCCGCCAAAAACTGCAAACTGAACGCTACGCTGAGAACGCAGTTCGCCGGCGCAAATCTCCCCGTCCTGATTAAGGGCAACTTATTTCAGGTCTGGGTTCCTGTCAGACATTCCGGCTGGTTCAACGTTGACCTGAGTGCGGTGTCCGCCGACGGGCGACGCGTCGCTCCCCGGACGGGGCTTTCCGCTTTTGAACTTCGGGAAGCGGCGATCGAGGGGCTCGAGCTGACGATCAAACCGCCGGAGCGATTCCTTGAGGTGACAGTTGTTGAGAAAGGCGCGCCGATCCGCGATGCCTTCGTGATCGCCGAGGTGGGAGGCGCGACGTTCACGAGCAAAACGAACGAAAGCGGCGTCGCCCGTTTCCCCTTGATGAATCGCGACAAGTTGTTCCGGCTGACTGCGTGGACCGACGACTTCAAGATCGGCGGCTACCACTTCAACCGCAAACCGACGCGCGACCCGTCGGGAAGCAAGTTCACGATCGAACTCGAGAAGTGCCGCCCGCAGGTCATTCGCATCATCAACGAGGAAACGAAGGCACCGATTCCCGCTTTGGATTTTGTGCTGACCGTTGGCACCGGCCCTCCGAACTATCAATTTCCTGGGCGGACGCCCGCTTGTGAAATGCGGACGAACGACAAGGGAGAGGCCGTGTATCGGTGGTTTCCCAATTGGAAATCGCACCGCTCGTATATCGAATTTCAAGATCCGCGCTGGGTGAAGGCGGCGCACGCAGAAACAGTCGACGGCGCGATTGTTTTCAAGCTCAAGAAGAGCCGATTTGACGCCCGCAAGCGAGTCGTCGGACGTGTGGCATCAACCGCGACCAATCTGGCCGGGTTCTCCGTCGAGATGTGGTCGTTTCAAGGCGAAGAGGAACACCGCTTGGACGTGCTCTACGCCTTTACCGATGAGAACGGCACGTTCGCGGCCGATTATCTGCCGGGCTCGACTTATTGGATCTTTGTGAATGACGCCCGATACGTAAGCAAGATCATCGATCTGATGCCGTACGATGCCGACACCAAGAAGACGAACACACCGCAGCTGGAGGTGTCGGAAGGGCAACCGGTCGAGGTCGCCGTCACGTCAGGACCTGCGCACGCCCCGCTCGCCCACCAGTCGATCCAGATGGAAACACCCCATGAGGTCCAGGGCGGCGGCCACGGCGGGCGCCGTTGGTGGGTGACCACCAACGAACAGGGCAAGGCCCGCACATTTGCTCTGCCGGGAGAGAAACTCGACGGATCGATCTTCACGCCGGAATGGCGAGCGCATACCTCGGTCGACGTGACGACAGGCGGTGTCGCGCGGCTTGAGTTTCACCGGCCCGTCGCCGACGCGCGAAAGATCCGGGGCCGCCTGCTGTTGCCGCGCGACATCGCCGCTGATTTGAACGCCACGGTCGTCCAAATTGGCTCGCTCGACGGCGAAACGGACGAGCGATTGAGCTTGAAAACGAACGCAAAGGGCGAGTTCACGTTCGAATCGAAAGCGTCTCGCATCGGGATCTATGCCCGCACCAAGGATCGGAAAGCCGCGGCTGTGGCCCGCTTTGGAGACCTCGATCGCCCGCTCGAAGTGGCTCTCAAACCAACCAACGAGTTTCGCGGTCAAGTGCTCGGCAGCGGTGACCGGCGTCTGAAACGACACGCCGTGCACGCCGCGGTCAGCGTAGGCAAATTCGAGTTCTCCAAGCTCTTTCCAGCAAGCTTTGAGGCAGCGACCTTCGACGCCACGACCGACGACGAAGGGAACTATTCATTCTCGGGCCTTCCCTGCGAAGCCCAGATCAACCTGAGTGTCACTTTGGACGGTTCCAATCGCACGACCTGGTTGGGTGAGGTCTACCTGCTTCCCGAGGAAACGCGTCCTCGCCTGGTCAGTCGGCTGGGGAGACCCACCCGCAACGTTTCCTTTGCGGAGCGCTACGAGGGAATCTTGCGCGATTGCCGCTTGTCGACTTTCGGCGCCATGGTGATTCTTTATCGGCCGGACGAGCGGGCAAAGGAGTTTGTGACAGCCAACTTCATGAGCCGCGACACCACCAAGGAGGTCGCGGCGTTCATGCAGATTGACGGGTCGCTCGGCGGCGAATCGGGTCCTGACATCGCGGCCTTTGCGCGGTCCAAGAACTGGCCGCTGCCGGAAAAGGGAAAAGTCTTCGCGCTGGCGATGGATCCGGCCGGGCACGAGCTGGGGCGGATCGAGATCGACTTGAAGGATCCGGCCGGCCGCAAACGGGCCGCCGACTTCATCCGCCAAAACGCCCCCGCGCCGGCGGACGCCCGAGAAAAATGGGACGAGGCCTTTGCCCTCGCCCGGCAGTCCGGTCGCAAGGTCTGGGCGCGAATCAGCGAGCGCTACTGCGGCCCGTGCTTTCGGCTGACGCGCTGGCTCGACGACGAGAAGGCCCTCCTCTCACACGACTACGTGTTCCTGAAGATCGACGACATGCGCGATCTTCACGGGGCCGAGGTCGCCGAACGGCTGACCGGCCACGAAGACCACGGCGTCCCGTTTTTCGCCATCTTCGATCCCAGCGGGAAGATGTTGATTACCAGCGAATCGCCGCTGGGGAACATCGGGCACCCCAGCGGATACGAGGGCAAGAAACACCTGCGCAAAATGCTGGTGGCAACGCGCAGCCGGCTGACGGACCAGCAGATCGACGAGATCGTCAACTCTTTGAGCGATTGACGGCGGTCAGCCTCTCGAGCCGCTTATGCCGGCCACAGCGGCCTCAGAGCCGATACCGGCGGTCGAACGCCCGCTCGACAAACTGTCGGATCTCTTTCATCGACGGCCTTGGATCGGGAGGGCTCGCCGCGCTGGCATCGAGGATCATTGCCCGAATCCGGGCCATCTGGTCCGAGCGGTCCGCTTCCTGCTTCAAGATTCCGCGTTCGAAGATCAGCTCGATGACCGTTTCGTACTTCCAAGGAGGATGAAACCCCATGTGCTCGTAGAGGTCATAAATGAAGTTGTCGGCCAGCAGCACTCCGCCGGAATACTCGAGGTGGTAATTGAGTCCTTCGTAGTAGTTGTCGAAGAGCATCGAGTCGTTGTCTGGCGGGTTTGGCGTAACGCCGTTGATGACGGGGCCCATCTGGTCCTGACCTTGCGGCATCCCAACGAGATTGACATGCAGGCCGTCGAGAACAAGGTGAAAGTCGGCAACGGTAAAGATCGCCCGATAGCCCCGCCAGCACGCCGTGCAGGTGGCCACCGGCGTCAGGCCGAGGACGGAGATGTCAAACAGTTCCCCCTCGCTGATCCCGCTGACATTAAAAGTAGAATCGCGATAGCAAAAGATGTCGTTGATTTGAGCGGTCATCGTCACCTCCGATGTGGATCGCGCCCGAGTTGCCGCAATCGCGATGCCGATCACTTTCCCGGCGAGGTCGCCGCTGCGTGCTGCTTTGCCCCTTCCAGCTGGGCCACCAGCTTCTTGAAATCTTCCCGGCTGCGAAGGGGATCGAGGTCGTCGTCCTTCTTCATGTGGCCGGCGTCTTTAAAGCCGCTGGACACGGCTAGCTTCAACAGCGCCACGGCCCGGTCGCATTCTTCGTCGGCCGAGCGCTGGGCTGCGGCGGATTTGTCGCTCGCGCGAAGGACGCCAGCCGTGACAGCGTGGAAACACGCGTCGCAGTACATCGAATCGGAATCGGTGCGGTGAAGGTTTTCGAATGCTTCTGTGGTTCGGCGGCAGCCGGCGACGTCCTTCGCCTTCTGGAAGTGTCGAATTCGGAGGTCACACGCCTCGATGAATACATACGCATCGACGTCCTTCCCTTTCGCGAGTCGCAGACACTCGTCGATGATCGGCAATGCCTCTTGGTCGCGATTGAGTGCGGCCAGGCTTTGTCCCAGGTAGAGCATGCTCATCAGCGTGTCGGGGTGATCGGGGCCGAGTTTGGCCCGGCGCTGCGCGAGGGTCTCCTCGCGCAGCTTGAGTGCGTCGGCGTGTCGCCCCAGAGCAAAGTAGGTATTGGCCAGATTCGCCATGCTGAGCAGCGTGTCGGGGTGGTCGGGCCCGAGCTTGGCTTTTCGGAGAGTCAGATTCTCTTCGCGGACTTTGAGCGCGTCCTTGTGTCGCTCGAGCATGGTGTAACTCTCACCCAAGGCGTCCATGCTGAGCAGCGTGGAGGGATGGTCGGGCCCAAGCCTGGCTTTCCGCTGCGCGAGCACCTGCTCGCGGAGCTCGAGGGCCTCGTCGTTGCGCCCGGCCCTCGACAGACTGCTGGCCAGATTGCCCATGGCTATCAGTGTGTCTGGATGGTCGGGCCCGAGCTTGGATTTGTAGAGCGCGAAGGCCTGCTCACGAAGTTTGAGCGCCTCATCAAATCGGCCGAGCGCGAAATAGGCATTGGCCAGATTATTCATCGCCAACAGCGTGTCGAGGTGCGTGGGCCCCTCCGCCGCCTTGAATCTGGTCAGGGTCTCTTCGCGGAGCTGCAGTGCGTCGGCAAACCGGCCTGCCTCCCCGTAGCTCAGCGCGAGGTTGCTCATGCTAAGAATCGTGTCCGGGTTGTCAGGACCGAGTTTTTTGCGGCGCAACGCGAGCGTTTCTTCGCGGAGCTTGAGCGCCTCGTCGACGCGGCCAAGGACGGAATAGCTGCTCGCCAGATTGTGCATGGCCTGCAGGGTCAGCGGGTCGTCGGCTCCCAAGAATCGAGCGTAGATGGCTCGGGCCGCCTCCTCTTGTTCCGCAGCCTTCCGCGCTTCGCCCAGGTAATAGAACGACTTCCCGAGCGTCAATCGCAGCCTGGCTTCGATCAGGGGCTGGCTGGGAAAGCTCTTGGCGACGTAAGGCACAGCCGACTCGATCGCCTTTCCCATCGTGACGTTGCGACCCAGGCCCCCTGCTTGTCCGGCGGGCCGCGCTGCCGCAAAGACCTTGTTCTCGACGAAGTTGAGCACGGCTTTGGACTCCGCCTCGCGGGCCCGAGCTTCGTTGGCGGCGGATTGGGCGGTCGCTTCGGCACGAGTCGCGCGCGTCAGCGCGACTTTGGTCTCCGCCTCACGAGCACGAGCCTCGTCGGCCGATGTATGGGCCGCGGCCTCCGCGCGGGTCGCCCGCTCGAGCGCCTCCCGGGTTTCCGCTTCGCTTGCCCGAGCCTCGTCGGCGGCCACGATGGCTGCCGCCTCGGCATGCCGCGCCCGCAATGCCTGCCACGTCGCGACGACGATGCCGCCCACGAGCGCTCCGGCAACCAATGTCGCCGTCAGCACCGCACCGCGATTTCGCCGGGCGAACTTGCCGATTTTGTAGGTTGCCGACGGAGGGCGCGCCAACACCGCTTCGTCGCCAAGATACCGCTGGACGTCGTCGGCGAAGCTGCCGGGCGTGTCGTAGCGGCGGTTGCGATCCTTCTCGAGTGCCTTCATGACCACCCAGTCGAGGTCGCCCGAGAGAAGCTGAACGAGCCGCTTGACGTCGAGGCCCCGATTCCCCGCAACGACCGAGGCGGTGTCGCCCAGCTTGGAAAAGCGCGTGCTGGGACGGGGAGCGTCCTGCTCACGGATCAGCCGCTGCATCTCGGCGTATCCGGCCTCTCGCAGTGTGGCGGCCTCGATCGGCGTCGTCCCGGTGAGCAGCTCATACAGCAGCACGCCGAGCGAATAAACGTCGCTGCGCGTGTCGATGTCGAGGCCGCTCATCTCGGCCTGCTCGGGGCTCATGTAGGCCGGCGTGCCGAGCATCTGGCCGAACGCGGTAAACAGCGTCTTCTCGGTCAGCTTCTGCACCGTTGCCTTGGCCACGCCAAAGTCGATGACCTTGACCGCCGGCACGCCGTCGTGCAGCGTCACGAGCACGTTGGAGGGCTTGATATCGCGGTGGATGACTCCTTTGTGATGCGCGTGCTGAATCGCGTGGCAGACGTCGATGAAGAGCTTCAGCCTCTCTTCGGGGCGCAGGTGGTTCTTGTCGCAGAACTCGGTGATCGGCACCCCTTTGACGAGCTCCATCACAAAGTACGGATGCCCCGAATCGGTCGCGCCGGCGTCGAGCACCTTCGCGATGTTCGGGTGATCCATCAGTGCCAGAGCTTGCCGCTCCGACTCGAAGCGGGCGATCACCTGGGCCGTATCCATTCCCGGTTTGATGATCTTGAGGGCGACCGTTCGGCGGACGGGCCGTTCCTGTTCGGCCATGTAGACGATGCCAAAGCCGCCTTCGCCAAGCTGTTGCAAAAGCTTGTATGGCCCGATGACGCTGCCGACCTGCTCGCGCAGCACGCCGCCCAACACGCCGCCTGCGATCGTAGACTGAAGCGAGTCCGAGCGGTCGACAGAGTCTGGCCGGGAATTCATGCAGGGCCTCGGGTGGCAAATCCCAAGCCTACGGCAAGGCCGATTGGGTTGGCAATGCGAAGAAACCCTGGGGAACGCTCCGGAGCCCTCACGGGGTCAAAATCCCGCGCTTTCGCGTCAGGATGAGCCGCTCAAGGCAGTTGCTGGCCGAAGGTTTTCTCCACCAGCGCTCGCATCCCCTTGATGGCCCGTCGGCACGCGACCGCGATTTTCACGTTGGCCACGTCGTCGACGGTTGCCGTCATGCGGATCGTCACGTCGCAGCCGCCTTCCGGATTGGCCACGACCAGGACGTCGGTTTGCCAGCGTGTCAGTCCGCCGGCGACGGTCTCGACCAAGACCTCGCGATACCGGCCGCGCACCGCGGATCGCTTGACCCAAAAGATGTACCGCCCGCGCTCGTCTATGCGGTCGAGCTTGACGAGGTCGTCGCGCTCAGCCACGACGTCGGCGCCGGCTGCGCGCTCGAGGTCCTTGGGGTGCTTTTCGATCCACTCGCAGACTTTGGCCGCGGGTGCGTCCAGGTGGAACTCGGTCTCCTGTTTGGCGTAACCGGCAACTGCCATTCGCGGAAGCAGCAGCAGGTTGGCGACCAGGAGGGCACGCATGAAATCGGCCTGCTACGGCGCCGCGGTTCCCTCGCGTGCGATCATGTCGATCAGCGTGGTGGCAGACTCGACCGAGCCCGACACAGTGGAGCTCGTAAACAACAGTTTGGGCAAACTTCCCGCTCCGACGCGCTCATAGAGCTCCACGTGCTTGGCAATATAATTCGCGGCGTGCGGGAGATTCAATTCCTCCCGCAGCGCCTCTTCTCCAACCAGCTCGGCCGCGTGCTGCCGGGCTTCGGCGTACGTCCGGCGGTAGGAAGACTCGAACAGCCACGAATGAAACGGCGGGAACTGTCTCCGACTGACGCGCCAGACCGCGACTGCCAGCTTGCCGATTTCGCACGCTTCGGCATGCTCGGCGGCCGTGTAGCCCACGTTTCGGTTGCACGCCGCATCGAGAGGAACGGGCAGAGCGATGATCGCCAGGCTGTCGCCGTAATGCTCCATCGCCCCGCGCACAGCCTGATGGGTCGCCCGGCAGTAAGGACACGTGTAATCGAACATCTCAACGAAGACGTACTTGGCGTCGGGTTTGCCCAACAAAGGCCAATGGCGGATATCGAGCGCGATCTGCCCTCCCCCCACGGTGATGATCCGTCGTTTGCGTGGCGCCGGCTTCGCCTCGGGCCTGGCAGCGGCCGTCTTCTCGGTCGGAGGATGTGCCGCTGATTTTGGCGGCTGTTTGTCGGCCGCCTTCTCGCCCGGGTTTTGCGAATTGGGACCGGCCGCGATGGCGGTCCCGGACAAGAGGGCAAAAAAAGCCCACGTCACGTGGGCGCCAACAGGGAGGCTGCGCATTCCGGTCAGTGGCATCGAAATCTCATCCTTCATTTCGATTCAATTCTCGCCAGCGTCGTCGGGGACGCCCGAGGGGGGTTCAAAAACTTCGGCCTTGCTTTTGTTTTGTTGTTTCGGGGTTGTGTTGGACGCAGGCAAAGTCGACGGCGTATTCACCGCACCACCGGTCGGATAACGCTCGACCGTGAAGGTTTGGGGAGGCGCGGAAAAGACCTGAGTCGCGATCAGCAGGCTGACACAGAGCACACTGACGCCGGCAAGCCTCGCCGTCATCCGCGCGCCCAGCGGATGCTTCCACAAGATCGCCAGGCACAAAGCGAGTCCGCACGCGTGGGCCGCGATGCAATAGATGCAAAGATGTCCGACCGCGAAAACCTGCAGGCTGATGAACCAAAGGGCGGCGAGCCCAGCGGCAATGGCCCCCACCGTGACGATGCCCCAAGCCACGCGCAGATGGGACTTCGTCGCTGCTGCGCGGCAAAACGCAAGTGCCGTCAGGACCACGGCATACAGCCCAAAGGCCGGGACGCTCACGGGAAGCGAGAAGAACTTGGACCAGCGACTGTGCAGCACGAAACCGCAATCGAAGACGGCTCCGCTGCCGCACCCCGCGACATCCTGGGATTGCAGCGCCGTTGCTGCCAGATAGCCCGTCACCCCGAGGGCCGCACAGCACAGGAAACGCATCAACCAGACGAAGGGCCGCGGAAGAGGGGCGACCCCGCCGCCGCCCGGAAACAGCGGCCAGGGATGCTTGAAAGACTCGAACGTTGCGGCCATGCGAACACCTCGCAACCGCTCCGTGGACAACAGGTCGAGCGGCCCATCCAAACGCCGCTTAAGTCTGCATTATTATTCTTCGCGTGCATGCCTCTAAAGGGAATCGGCGAACTGAAAAGTGCATCCACTTCCATGATTTTCTTTTCGACCCTTAGGCCTTTCCCATCCCTCCCAGTCGGCAAACGGGAGCGTTTCGACACGCGGTCGGTCCGGGAGCGGGCGCGGGGTCGGGGCGGGGCTGAAAACCTGGCGGCAAGCACTAACGACAGTTGGCCCAAGCGCGATTATCGGCGCCTTGGCCCGAGTCGCTTCCCTTCGAGCGGGGAGACACTCCTCGGCCGGTGGGCCGATCTGAGGGCGGAAGGCCTGTCTGAAAAACACTCAAACCCCGCCTCGCCCTGACCGGTTCGGTCCCTCCCAAGGGCCTCCCCACGGTCGATTCCAATCCTCAGCCTCGGCTGACGCGCTGCGCAATTTTTTTCCCGCCAGCCGCCCGGCGAGCGCCCTGCTTTCGACACCCCCTAACCCGTGTCGACCTCGGTGCTTCTTCTCGAAGTTTGCCTATTTTTCAACACCTCTTCACTCATCCCGAACATCTGCCAGCGACAATTCAGACGATAAAAAGGATTGTCCCGCGGCGGGAGTTCCGTTGCGGGACGCGTGCAGGAAAGGGTGACCACGACTCGATTACAAATTGGAGCGTGAAGCCATGCCAACGAACCAGGGATGGGGGGTCGGCGGCGTTCGGACGGTCTTTATCAGCGACGTCCATCTGGGCCATAAGCATTCGCAGGGCTCGCAACTCATCCGCTTCTTGGAGGGTCTCCGACCTCAGTCGCTTTATCTTGTGGGCGACATCATCGACGGCTGGGCTTTGGGCAGTCGTTCGGGCTGGTCGGAAACTTGCACTGACGTGCTGCGGCGGCTGTCGGAGATGGCCGATCAAGGCACGCAGCTCTACTACACGCCCGGCAATCACGACGCTTTTCTGCGAAACAAAAGCGGGCTGCGGTTCGTCACCGAGCGGTTCGACTTTGTTCAGATCGCAGACGAATTCATCTTCGAGGCAGCCGACGGTCGGCGTTTTGTGGTGACGCACGGCGACCTGTTCGACGTCTTCGAGACCTCGGCGCAATGGATTTCGGTGTGGCTGGGAGCCTTTTACAACACCTGCCTGTCCGCAAATCGCTGGCTGAGCCTGCTGCTGAGGCGCAAAGGCAAGAGCCCGTACCACCTGTGCTCGCTTGGAAAGCGGGTTGTGAAGCGCGTCGTGCGGTTCTTGAGCCGCTACGAACGATCGCTCAGCGACTATGCCCGCCGCAAAGGGTGTGACGGCGTGATCTGCGGACATCTGCACACGCCAAAAATCGCCGAGCGTGACGGCTTCGTGTACTGCAACACGGGCGACTGGATGGAGCACTGCACCGCATTAATCGAAGGCAACGATGGAACGCTTTCGCTCTTGCAGTTTTACGGGAACCGTGCCTCGAGCGTGTCGCGCCCGCGCCCGATGCCAACGCGTCGCCGGGAACCAGAAGTCGCACTCCTTCCACGTCGGTGCGAACGAGAACCGCTGTCGGCTTGCGAACAATCCACAGAGGATCAGGATGCATGGCGCTCGAATGGATCTCTCGTGCCTGCTTCAGCCTAGTTCACCGACACAGCCTTGTTTACAACGCGTGCTGGGAAGACCCACGCATCGATCGGGACGCGCTTGACCTGAACTCCGACGACGACGTCCTGGTGATTACGTCTGCCGGGTGCAACGCGCTCGATTACGTGCTTGCGGGAGCTCGCCGCGTCTTTGCGGTCGATATCAACGCTCCCCAGAATTCCCTCTTGGAATTGAAGTTGGCTGGCATTCGTCAGCTGGAATTTCCTGACTTTTTCAGCCTCTTCGGCAGAGGCCGGCTGGAGAACTGGAAGTACGTCTATTCGTCGAGGCTACGTCCGGTCCTGTCGCCGGCTGCCCAACGCTACTGGGACCGCCGGGGCCGTGACTTTTTCGCCTCGAACGGGCCGCGCAACAGCTTTTATTTTCACGGATCGAGCGGCTGGTTCGCATTTGTCGCCAACCGCTACGTGAGCCGTACACGCCGGTTATATGGCGCAATGTGCGATCTGCTCGACGCTAAAACCGTGGACGAACAGCGCGAGATCTACGAGCGACACAACGTCCGTGAGTCGCTGTTTCGCCCCTTGACGCAGTGGATTCTGAGACGCGATACCACGCTGGCTCTGGTTGGCGTCCCGCGCTCCCAGCGCCGTCAGATCGATCGAGGCTATCCCGGCGGAATTGCCGGATTCATCATGGACCGGGTCGAAGCCGTCTTTTCGCGGCGTCCCCTCGGCGACAATTACTTTTGGCGCGTCTATCTCACGGGGCAATACGCCCCCACTTGCTGCCCGGAATACCTGCTCTCTGACAACTTCCAGCGGCTCAAAGAGTCCCTCTTGGATCGCGTCTCGGTTCACACGACCTCACTGGTCCAGTTTCTGCGGAACCACTCGGGTCGACTCTCGAAGATCGTCCTGCTGGATCATATGGACTGGCTCTACGAGAATTTTCCCGATCTGCTCGCGGCCGAATGGCAGGCGATCGTCGACCGCGCCGCGCCCTACGCCCGAGTCATTTGGCGCAGCGCCGGCTTTGCGGTCGACTTCGTCGATCCGATCGAGGTTCGGACGAATCGCGGCACTTCGACGGTCGGCGATCTCCTGAAGTATGACCGAGAACTGGCGGCGACGCTGCATGCGCGCGATCGCGTTCACACTTATGGCAGCTTTTACGTGGCGACGCTGGCTGGGACTTGAGTCACTCGACACCGACAAGGCCTGCGATGGCATCCACCCTCGTCGACGACGCCCGGACTCTTTGGAAACTTGCGGCAGGCCGAGTCCGAGGCGAAACGCATGCGGAGCGACTCGAGAGTTTTTACGCGAGCCAGTCTCGCAGTTACGACCGCTTTCGCGCCCGACTGCTGCATGGTCGTCGGGAATTATTCGACGCGATCGACCCGCCTGACGGCGCCGTTTGGGTCGACTTCGGCTGCGGCACGGGAGAGAACGCCGAATACCTGAAGGACCGCCTCGGCGCGCTCTCGGCGCTTTACCTCGTCGATCTGTGCCCGTCGCTCTTGGCGGTGGCGGAGGAGCGAGTCGCTCGGTTCGGATGGTCCAACGCGTGGGTCGTGTGCGCGGACGCGACGTCGTTCGAGCCCCCCGAAGTCTTTGCCGACGTCGTCACGTTCTCTTATTCCCTTTCGATGATTCCCGAATGGTTTCTTGCGATCGATCACGCGCTTTCACTGCTCAAACCTGGCGGGATAATCGGCGTGGCGGATTTTTACGTGTCGCGAAAGTACCCCGCGGCCGGTCAGTGCCGGCACAATTGGGCCACGCGGTCGTTCTGGCCACTTTGGTTCGCGGCCGATAACGTCCATCTCAATCCCGACCATTTGGCGATGCTGCAATGTCGCTTTGAGACGTCGACGCTCGTCGAAGGAACCGGGCCGGTCCCCTATCTGCCGTTCGCCCGAGTTCCCTTCTACCGGTATATCGGGCGGAAGGGCGCCTCACGCTAGTTGGTTTGCTCACCGCCCGTCGCGGCGCCCTTGGAAGTGGAGGCGGGAGCCTTCGGTGAACCCGATGGCATGCGGGCCTCGGGAACGAGTAAACAGCCGGTCCAAAACAGTCCCGCGGCCAGCAGAATCGCCGCCGGCAGGGTCAACACCCAGGCCAGACCGATCTTTCTAAGGGTGTCGCCCCGCAATCCGGAGTTGTTGGCCGCCATCGTGCCGGCCACGCCTGACGAAAGGACGTGGGTCGTGCTGACGGGCAAGTGCGCGACGTCGGCCAGACCGATCGTCGCGGCGGCCACGATCTCCGCCGCGGCGCCTTGCGCGTAGCTCAGGTGCGCTTTGCCGATTTTTTCCGCCACGGTCACGACAATCCGCTTGTAACCGATACCGGTGCCGACTCCGAGCGCGAGCGCCACGCCAACGATGACCCAGTACGGCACGAACTCGATCGCACGCGCGAATTGCGCGTCGGCCGGCGCGAGTGCGCGGCGCGTCTCCGGCGTGAGCTCAAATTGCTGGAGCTTCTGGCGAAACTCGAAGATCGATTGGCGGACGGTCCAGCGATCGGCCGGCGCCACACTGGCCAGCGACGACTTCCCCGCCAGAGCGGACGTGATGGCCTCCATCTGGGGGCGAACTGCGGCGGCGGCCTCGGGCGACTCCTTTTGCAGGATCTCGGTGACCGACTCGGCGGCATTCGACACTGCGGTCGCCAGGTGGCGTTCGTGAACGTTCAGCGAATAGTAGTTCGGCAGGAAGCCGATCAACACGAGGAGAATCAGCCCCATCCCCTTCTGACCATCGTTCGAGCCGTGAGCCAGGCTGACGCCGCCGCAAGTTGCCATCAGGACTCCGCGAATCCAGTCGGGCGGATTATCGCCTTCGCCCGGCGGATGGTAGAGGTTGGGACTCTTGAAGATTCGCTTCATCAGCACCAGCAAACCGGCAGCAAGCACGAATCCCAGGATCGGCGAAATCAGGAGCGAGAGGGCAACCTCAACCGCCTTGCCCCAGTTCACGCCTCGGACGTCGCCCTGAGTCAGCAAGCTGTTGGCGAGGCCCACGCCGAGAATCGATCCGATCAGCGTATGCGAACTCGAGACGGGCAATCCGTACCACCAGGTCCCCAGGTTCCAGATCACGCCCGCGAGCAGCAGCGAGATCACCATCACGACCGAGCGGAGCGTCGAACTGGCGATCAGCACGTCGACCGGGAGCAGATTGACAATCGCGAAGGCGACCGTCGTTCCCCCCAAGAGCACTCCCAGAAAGTTGCAGAACCCGGAATAGATGACGGCCGGCAACGGCTTGAGCGTGTCCGTATAGATGACAGTCGTGACCGCGTTGGCCGTATCATGAAATCCGTTGATGAACTCGAACGCAAACGCGATGAAGAGGGCGAACGCAAAGCCTAACTGCTGTTGAACGGGAAGGTCGTTCAGCGCTTGCCAGAGCGACGCGCTCACCGAGCCATCTCCGGCGAGGATATCGGCGTGACGCAGTTCACAATTCGGTGGTTCCGAAGATCAGAACGAAGTTTCCGGCCGTTCGGATCACGTCCACAGCGGCGGCTAGTCGGCCAATGCCCCGGCCAATACTTTGCCCTCTGTTCCGTTCAGCGGCAAATGCAAAAGCCGGGCGATGGTGGGGGCGACGTCGGTGTTTTGGATCTCGCCGAGTTGCGCCCGTGGCTTGATGCCCGCGCCCCAGGCGATAAACGTCGCGTACATGCAGGGCAAATTCTCGTCGTGCCCGTGACTTCCCAGCAGCTCGCGCCGGGCGACCGTCGGCGCCGACCCGGTCGCCGACTCGTCGAAACTGTATCCTTCGCGGGCGAAGAGGACGAGGTCGGGAGAGTGAGGATCTTCTTGCGGTGTTGCGAGCCCATGCAATTTGAGTTCGTCCGGGCCGGCTATTGTCCCGACTCCCTCCAAACCCGAGAAGATCCGTTCGACTTGCTTGACGATCGCGTCTCGCTTGTGTGGATCGAGGACATAGATGAATGCGGCGCCCCCCTGCCCCAGGACGTGGACCGCGCCGCCGGACGTCTTGCCGGCTTTGATTTCCACCAGGCCGGCATCGCGCAGAGGCACGTTCGGCAGCACCAAGCGTTCGACCGGTGAGAAACCGTGGTCCGAAACGACGATTACTGTCGCGCGGCCGGGATAATCGCGTTTCGTCTCCTCCCAGACCTGGCGAACCTGTTCGTCCGCCGCCTTGATCGCCGCATACGCCTCGGGCGTGCGAGGGCCTTTCATGTGTTCGACGGAATCGACGTGCGTGAGATGCAGTAGCGCCAAATTCGGGTGATGATTCTTGAGGATGAAATTGAAGACGCGCGTGCACATGTCGTCCGAAACGACGCGCAACTCCCGCTGCCCGTATTTGATCACGTCGCTCTCCGTCCAGACGCCGGCCTGCTTGCACTCGGCCATCAGCGAAGGGGTCGTGTACTGATGCAGCAGCTCATCGGAAAAGACATCCGGCAACGTCCAATCGAGGGCCTTGGCACCGCGCGTCGCCGGCCAGCGAATCGCGGCCGTCGACAGGCCGCTGGCCTTGGCGACGTCGTAGAGCGTCGGGACGCGCACCATCTGCTCTTTGTCGAACCCGGGATCCGCGATCATGATCACCGGCTTGCGAAGCGCGCGATCGAAATAGTCGTTCCCCACGATGCCGTGCCGCGCCGCCAGCACGCCGGTAATGAGCGTGGTGTGATTGGGCCAGGTCACCGTCGGCGCGCAGGCCTTCATTCCCGAGGCTCGGGCGCCAGCCTCCGCGAGCGCGCGAATCGTCGGCATCTCGGCGCGCGGATCGTCGAAATAAAAGGCGGCCAGGCCGTCCACGCTGATCACGATCACGGCATCGCTCTTGTCCGCGGCGTGTGCCCCCGCGCTGAGTTGTAGTGCCAGCGTGAATGCCGCGACGAGACACGTCGCGCCCCGGATCGATCTGCGCAATACCCTCACGGTAATCGCTCCTTTTAGCCTTACAGGCTACGGGAGAATTGTGAACGCCCCGTTACGAATGCATGGACGCCTGATGAAGAAAGCACCGAGCACGCGGGTCGGGTCCCAAACTCGAAGGCTCATCGACGTTCGGCCGTCATCTTGACGTCGTCGATCCAGAGCGTGCCCGTCGCGCCGTTGAGTCCAATTCGGACGACGGCCTGCCGGGCGCGTTCGGGGACAGCGACGGTCGCCCTGATCGATTGCCACGGTGACGAGCCGACCAGATGGGCGGCGATTTCCTCGCCGACGAACTGGCGGGCATCGTCGAACGTCACTTGCAGGCCAGCCTTTTCGAACCCTTCCTTGCCGTCGACGACGTGTTCCGTGCGGTACTGGAAAGTGAAATGCAACGCGGCAATTCGGCGGCCATCCACGCCGATCGCCTGCAGAGCATTCGACCGCCGGCCCGGTTCTTCGTTGTCGAACCGCACGCACGAGCGTCCTTCAGGCGCGTCCTTATCGACCAGGATCACTTGGCGTTGGTTGTACCAACCGGCGAGCTGGCCATCCTCTTCCCGCTCCTCGAAGCCGCCGTTGCGGATCTTCGGATTCAGCGGGTCGGGCTTTACGGTCCGCTCTTTGTCCGATTGGCCAGTCATCGGCACGAAATAGGTCGGCATGAGCTGTTTGCGGACCAGCTTTCCGTTTTTCTTCTCCAGCAAGCACATTTCCTGATCGTAGCGCGAGCCCACGGGAATGATCATTCGCCCCCCCTCTGCGAGTTGATCAATCAAGGGTTGAGGCACTTTTTCGGGCGAGCAGGTGACGATGATCTTGTCGAAGGGGGCGAACTCGGGCCAGCCCTGGTAGCCATCGCCCACTTTGACTTTGACGTTCTGATAGCCCAGGCGTTTGAGCCGCTTCTCGGCTTGCTGGCCGAGCGGCTTCACGATTTCGATCGAATAGACTTGCTTCACCAGCTGCGACAACACGGCTGCCTGGTAGCCGCTGCCGGTGCCGATCTCGAGCACGCGGTCCTCGGGCTGGGGATCGAGGCTTTGCGTCATGAGCGCGACGACCGACGGCCAGGTGATCGTCTGCTTGTAGCCGATGGGCCACGCCGAGTCCCAATAAGCCTTGTCGCGATAGGTGGAGGGGACGAATTCGTGCCGCGGAACGCTGCGCATGGCCTCGAGCACGCGCGGATTCGTCACTCCCGCCTTCTCGATCGACTCGGAGACCATCCGCATCCGGGCCCGCTCGTAGTCCTGAGCAGTCTGCGCCTCAAGAGGAGCGATGCCCGCGACGACGATCAGCATGGCCCAAACGGCGACGTTAAGTCTCATGTTCCACCTCCCAGTCCCTGTCAGCGGCAACCCGCTGGAGCAGTGAGAGCCGCCGCTGTCGCCTGAATCGATCGTATCCCCCGTGAATCGACTTTGCTACGACGTGATTTCCCGGCAATCGCGGGCCGATTTGAAGATCGAGCTCCGAATTGGCGATTGATCCAGCCGAAAATCGGACACAATTGAGTAGCGGCGGTTCTGGACAGCAGCCGTCACTGCGCTGGCCAATCGAATTCAGCTCCCTCTTTCTGGAGACCTCTCATGGGAATGCTCAAAGAGTTCAAAGACTTCGCCATGAAGGGCAACGTCATCGACATGGCGGTCGGCATCATCATCGGTGCGGCCTTCGGGAAGATCGTGACGTCGCTGGTGAACGACGTGATCATGCCGCCAATCGGGCTGGCCCTGGGCAATGTCGATTTTTCGAGCCTCGCCTGGACGCTCCGAGCCAAGGCCGGCGATGTGCCGGCGGTGACGGTTCGCTACGGCGTCTTCATCAACACGATAATCGACTTCCTGATTGTGGCGTTTTCGATCTTCATCGTCATCAAGCAGCTCAACCGTCTGAAACGTCCCGAAGCTCCACCGGAGCCGACGACAAAAGACTGCCCGCGCTGCCTGATGAGCATTCCAATCCAGGCGACTCGCTGCGGTCATTGTGCCGCGGAGATCGGTTAGCGACTGATGCGTCGAATTCTCACGATCGGCCATTCGAACCACCCGTTCGAGCGGTTCTTCGAACTGTTACAGCGGCATTCGATCGAGCAGTTGGCCGATATTCGGCGATTTCCTGGTTCGCGCAAGCATCCGCACTTTAATCGCGAAGCTCTGCAGGAGGCTTTGGCGCGTCATGGTATCGCCTACAGGTGGATTGAAG
>DASPSM010000255.1:0-6395 GCA_035623955.1 Planctomycetaceae bacterium | reverse complement strand
CCTGTACACACGCGTCGTGAACGAGGCACACGCGCTTTTCGGGACGGCACATTATCCCGAGTTTCACTTCCTGATCACGTGTAGCGACGACCTGGGCTATCTCGGCCTGGAACACCTGACCTCGAGCCTGAACGGCGTGCGCGAGCGAGACCTGCTCGACGACAAAAAGCGCAAGGGCTGGGTGGCCAACCTGATCCCGCACGAGTACGTGCATTCGTGGTGCGGCAAGTATCGCCGGCCCGCCGCGATGTGCACGCCCAATTTTCATACGCCCCAGAAAACCCGGCTCCTCTGGGTCTATGAGGGCCTGACGGAGTACTTGGGCGAAGTCCTGATGGTTCGTAGTGGCCTGATCCCGGAGCCGGAGTACCGCGAGATGTTGGCTGCGCAATTCGGTGCGCTCATGCGGCGGCAAGGGCGGAGCTGGCGTCCGCTGGAGGACACGGCCGTAGCCAGCCCGATCCTTCGCGCCGCCAGTGCGAACTGGAACGACCTCCGCCGCAGCCAAGATTACTACCCCGAGGGCGCGTTGGTCTGGCTCGAAGTGGACGCGCTCGTTCGCGATCTCTCGCAGGGCAAACACAGCCTGGACGACTTTTGCAAAAAGTTTCTGGGCGAAAATCATTCCGACACCCGCGTCGTGCCGTATGAACTGCCCGAAATCGCGCAAGATCTGAAGCAGCTGGCCGACTACGACTGGGACACTTTTTTCGCCCGTCATATCACCGCCACGCAGCAGGAACTGCCGCTCGATGTCGTCGGACGCTGCGGCTATCGGCTCCAGTACACAACCAAATCTCCCGCCTTTCTGGACTACCTCCAGCAACTGCCTGCCGGCAATCTGCTGTCGGCCCGCGATTCCCTCGGCCTCACCTTCCACAGTGATGGTCGGATTGCCGACGTCGCCCCAGGCTTGCCCGGCGATAAGGCGGGCCTTGCTCCCGGCATGCGGGTGCTCGGCGTCAACAGCAAGAAATTCAGCCGCGAACGGTTGGACGACGCTCTGGCCGACAGCGTCGCCCGGCGCAAGATCGAGTTCTTGCTCCTGGACGGCGAGCAATTCCGGACACTGACGGTCGAGTACGCCGACGGCATGCGCTACCTGGAGTTGGTGCGTAACGCGGATCGGCCGGACCTCCTGGCCGAGATTCTGAAACCGGTGGCGTCGCGCCCCGCCAGGTGACGCCGATAAGCCGCATCGCAAGATGGCGATCACCGTCCTTGACGGACTGAGCATCGAAGTCCGTGAGAACGCTCGGTTTGTGTCCGCGAGCCGCCCATCGTCCTCAATGGAGGGAATCGCGCGTTGAATGTGAGCTCCGTCACCCATCTCCGCCCAAGTCCCATGACCTTTTCATTGCTCTCGGGGCGGCAACAGGTAAAGAGTCATACAAAAGATCAGATACACCATCAGCAATAACACGCCTAAGAACCACGCCGATCGCCCGCTGTTGGTCACGAGCGAAGCGGTAAGGGTGGCGATGAGCACCATGACCACCGCACCGGGCCAGAATTGCAGGTCCATTGGCGATGGGCCGAAGACGTAACTGACCAGCACCAGAACGGGGGCCACAAAGAGGGCAATTTGGGACGCGCTTCCCAGCGCTATGCCGACGCTCAGATCCAGCCGGTCCTTGCGTGCGCCCGAAAACGCTGAGGTCATCTCCGCCGCGCCCCCCACCAGTGCCACGACAATGAATCCCACAAACGCTGGGGTCATCCCGAATGCCGCCGCTGCCTGTTGCACCGACTCGACAAACACCTCGCTCACAAGCGCCACCAGCACTGTGACGCCGGCCAGCGTGGCCAAAGCCAAACCGATGGGCCAGGGCGTTTCGCTGGTTTCGCCGTGATCGGCGCTGGCAAAGAGCTCACGGTGCGTCTTCAGCGAGAACAGCATTCCCAGGCCATACGCCACGATGAGCAGCACCGCCAGGCCGAAACTCAACTTCTGGGTGAACGCCACCGATGTCTTCGAGTCGACGTGCGAAATCGCCGAAGGAATCAGCAACGCCACGCTGGCCAAGAAGAGCAGACCGGCCTGCACCCGCGCGCTGACCCGGTTGTATTCCTGGACGTGGTGCTTGAGTCCACCGAAAAAAAACGACGCGCCCAACACGAACAAGGTGTTCGTCACAATCGCGCCGGCAACGGACGCCTTCACCAGGACGTATTGACCGGCGCGCAAGGCGGCAAGTGAAATGACGAGTTCGGTCAGGTTCCCGAGCGTGGCATTGAGCAGGCCACCGACGGCATCGCTGGTTTTGGACGCCACGGATTCGGTGGCATGACTCAGCAAAGCTGCCAGGGGCACGATGGCCAGAACAGACAGCAGGAACAGCAGCGCGTGCGCATCGGGCTTGAGTTTCGCGGTTGTGAACACCACGGGCACAAAGACCAGCAGCCAAAGCAGCGGGTTGTTGCGGATCTCTCTGAAAAGTGAAGGCATACGCTTTCTCTTGGTTTCCCGACTGTCACTGCGCTGCCCCACGCAATTCACACGCGGATCCAAGTTTCAACGACGCATTGCATGGCAGTCGGATGGACGTCACGACGGTCGTGGCCGAACCGGTTTTGAATTGCGACTCATCCGCGAAAACGGCCATCTCGCAGGGTCGGAGTGTGCCGGTCTTGCTCTGGGGCCGACACAGGCAGAAACCCGACCGGCTTTCATTCCGATGCCCAACAGCGGGGTCCTATCCGTCGACCACTGGCAGTTGGTTGAGCAGTCCGGACAGAGCGTAACGCACGGACTCCACCGTAGGGCAGAGTGCCTATTCGGCGCAGCCCGATTCTTGAGCGAGGTGCTGGAATCAGCGATTTAGAAGACGATGACGGGCATCCGCTGCCACTATCACCCCGTCCGTAAGCAATCGGCTGTCAGTCTGCCGGCAGGCATCTGCGATGTCAAATTGGCGCGCATGATGTCCGCGAAAACGCTCGAATTCCACCGTTGGCCGGCCGGCATTTGCCAGCCTCGGCGCTGACAGCTCGATTTTGCCAAAAAAGGCAGGAGAATCCCGTACGCAGAACTGGGCGCCGAAATACATGTGAGTTCCGGTGCCGGGATAGCGTCACTGATCGGTCGTTTGATTGCAATTGCGGAAAAACCTGGCCTTCACGGGTTGCTTTAGTCCGCGCTTCCGCACTCGACGAGGCGGCGCTAACAAGCCTGTTTCGAGAAACTCCTCGAATTGCCCGCCGCCGCGTCCAAGTGTCGCGGCTCAAAGCAGCCAACGCCTGCCGCTTCACCGCCTGACAATGGCGACGAGAATACGGGCGCTGTCGCACAGCCCCGGAAGAGGCCCATTGCATCGAGGAGCTGATCCACACCACGAGTCATCACAGCAGCTTGAGCCGCTGATCCAAGACGCCAACCTGGTGCGCGAATCGCTCCAACCCCTCTTCAGCTAACCGCGGCATTGCGGTCGCCGGCCCATGTGCGCTGCAGGACGACATCAAGCGGGGTCAGGATCCCGATGGGGCGCGCCGGGTCGTCGTCGGCGACGACCACGAGCTGCCGGACGCCGGCGTGTAAAAGGACGCGCGCCGCCTCCGGGAGGGGCCGCGACTCGGCAATGACGTCGGCTGGCGTCAGCGAGATCTCGGACAAGGTCGCCTGGGGCCGGCGGAGGGTGGCCAGCGCCTCGGCCAGGACGTCGGCTGAGCACAGGCCCTGCAGCCGGCCGCGCTCGTCCACGACAACGTGAATGTCGCCACTGGTCGCCCGGAACTGTTCGACCGCCTCGGCCAGCGATATCGTGGCCGGCAGCGTCGGCACCGGGGTTGTCATGGCGTCGCGCACGCGGGCCTTGAACAGGGCCGAATCGTCGAGCAACTGACTGCTCAGCTCGCGTGCCGCGCTGATGCGTGCGGCCCGGTCCTGCAGGTCGGTCCGCAGGAAGGGCAGGTGCGTGGCGAGGTCCTCGAACTCCTGGCGCTGGACCGCCAGCACGTCGAGCGGTTCACAGGCGCGCACCGAGTCGTCGCGGGCGGTGCGGCCCAAGAGCGTGCCCTCGCCGAAGTAATCGCCGGGACGCAGAGTGAGGACTGGCTCGGGCCGACCCGCGAGGTAGACGGCGGCAGTGCCCTTCTCGATCACGTAGAACTTGTCGGCGTGGTCGCCCAGCCGGAAGACGTAGTCGCCGGGCTCGTAATGGGCCCGCGGCACGCGGCCGGTGGCGCGCGGGCTCAGCTCGACGATGTCGCGCGAAAAGAACAGCTCCCAGGCCCAGTCGAAGGCGATCTGGGCCTTGCGGGCCAACGTCGGCATCTTGCCCAGGTAGATGGCGCGCCACATCACCCACGCCAGGATGCCCGAAACGCGCATCCCAAGCATGTCGCCAACGGCGTTGTGGTGGCCGATGGCCGCGAAGGAGCCGAGCATGCGGAAGGAGAACGGCCGCGTCGGCTGGCCGGCCAGCTCGCGCTTCAGGTTGGCCGCGAGCTGCCGGGCCTGGCGCAGGGCGAACTGGGCCAGGGTCGGCGATGGCTTGCCATCCTTGGCGTTGGGAATCACCGCACAGTCGCCCAGGGCCCACACGTTGCGCTGGCCGCGAACTCGCATGTCGGGCTCGGTGGGCAGCCGGCCCCGCTCCAGCGGCAGCCCGCTCGAGGCCATGAGCGGGCTGACGGTGTTGCCGATGGTGCTCACGACGGTGCCAGCTTGCACGAGACTGCCGTCGGCCATCCGCACCCCGTCCTCGGTGACGGCGTGGGCGTGTGCCTCTAAGCGGACGACGAGGCCGCGCGCCTGCAGGCGGCGGCTCGCGTAATCGCCCAGCGACGTGGGTAGCTCGGGCAAGAGCTGCGCCCCGCCGTGGAGGATCTCCACGCGGACGTCTTCGCGGCGGAGGGAGGGGTAGAAGCGAAGGCTGTCGGTGAGCAGGTCGTAGATCTGACCGGCCACCTCGACGCCGCTGAAGCCGCCGCCGATGACTGCGAAGCTGAGTAGTCGGTGGCGGCGGTCGAGGTCGGGCTCAGCCTCGGCGTTTTCCAACTGGGTGATCACTCGGTTGCGCAGCGCGATGGCGTCGCCCAGCGTCTTGAGCGGGACGGCGTGGGCCGACGCCCCCGGGATGATGCCGGCATTGACCACCATGCCGCAGGCCAGCACGAGGTGCTCATAGGGCTGTGCCTCCGTGCGGCCGCCTTGCAGCCGGTACTCGATCCGCCGGCCGGCGAGGTCCAATCGCGTCACAACCGCCGTACGGCACAGGGTGTGCTTGAGGAACTGCCGGACCGGCCGTACGACGTGCAGGGGGTTGATGGACGAGCCGACCACCTCGGCCAGCATCGGCGTGAAGGTCAGGAAGTTTTCCTGGCTGAAGAGGATGATCTCCCAGTCACCCGGCAGCCCGCGTTCGAGGTATCGGGCCAGGTAAGCGCCGGCAAAGCCGCCGCCAACGATGACGATGGGTCTACTCATGGTCGCTGACCTGACCTGCGCGCTGTTGGCCGTGCACGGCCGGCAAGTGGGGCCGCGGCACGGCAGATCGCCGCGACAGCGCTATCCTATCCCCTCTGGGTATGGCTCGCCCAGCGTGCACCCCCGGCACAGAGTCCGCTTGGATTCCGAAAAATGTTCGATTCTCGCAGGCGAGAACTTGGCGTTTGGGCCGCCCTCGCCGCCGGATCGCGCGATTCCGCAAAACGCATGCGAATCCCGTACCCGGAACGACGATCCACCTCACTCGGCCCCAGAACCATCACGTTGAGGGAAATGTCCGGGGAGTCGAGAGTCTAAAAGATCACGCCTTATGCGGAGCGGGTCCCTTGCGAAAAGCAATGAGTTCCACGGGGGCGCCGTTGTGAATGATCATCGCTGAACGGACTCCCGGCGAGGGGGATGTGGGGCCGTAAAGAATCTCGTGTCCCAGCAGCGCCGCGTCCAGGTCATCGACCTCGAAGGCGATGTGCGGTACGGTCTTAATCAGTTCGGGAAGGGGACTGCCCGGCTCGAACCGCATCCACTCGATGCCGAACGGACTGCTGTCGAAACCCGATATGTACATCTTAAATTGGGCAAGGTATTTCTCTCCGCTCCGTTCGATTTCAGTTGGTACGCCGATGTGGTGGTATCGCCAGCCCAGCTGAGCAACAACCCACGGAGGCTCACGATCGCGCCTTGAATCCGGTGACTCGGTTTCGCGTCGTTGTTCGGGTGCGTCAGTCATTTCGCTGCACCGCAAATCAGCTCAGCCGGTCGCCCACGACGGCATGACGACCGCGGCTTGCACGACAGAACCCGCGGCGACACTGACTGTCGTAGGTGATTGCCGGAGACAGGGGTCGAACCTGCACGTCCTTTAAAGGGACACTGGATTTTGAATCCAGCGCGTCTGCCGATTCCGCCACTCCGGCTGATTTTGTCTCGTCCCCGCGTCGGGGCCTCG
>DASPSM010000243.1:0-3747 GCA_035623955.1 Planctomycetaceae bacterium | reverse complement strand
CCTGTTCAAATCGAATTGACAACGTGGAAGCTTCCCCCCAGGCCAGAAGTAAGTTGACCCATGTCAACCGTTGCGGCGTCCAGAGCGTTCCTTCGCGCACCGGCCACTGCGAAAAAAGTTCGGTGGCAGGAACTCACGTATCGCCACCAACAACGAACTTCGATACGATCCCGTCATTGTTCGAGCTTCCTTGCTACGGTCTTAAAAAGTGAGATTAAAATCGTAGCGGAAGCTCGAACATCTCAAATATCAAACTCTTCCGGCGAATCCAGACCGCACGCCGTGAACGGCGTTGGGTGGCATGCCCACGGCTTGGCGTGGGCATGTTTCCAATCGGCAGATGTGTGCCACAGAGAGGACGGGTCGAGCAGGGAGCCGGCAGCGGGAAGTTGCTTCGCTAGCGCGAGCGGCGGACATGCCCACTCGAAGCGGTGGGTATGCCACCCCGGCGTGACAGTTCTGGGGCTTCCGCGAGGCGGAACGCCTCGGCCACCGGCGCGCGGTTTTGTACGTCGCCGAGCCAGCGATTACACTGACAACGATTGGGCCCCCCACGAGGAACAAGAGCTGATGTCGAAGAAGAAACAAGAGAATAAGAAGAAAGAACGGGAACGGCGTGTCGCTCAGAAGAAGCTTGCCGAGGCGCAAAAGCGGGCTCAATTGACGAACACCGCCGAGAGCCCCAAGGCCTTGCCGAAGACCAATCTCTTTACGGGCTCGGTGAGCGGTTCCAAGACCCAGTCTCTTACCAACGCAAAGCGCTCCTTCGGCCATCGGCGCACCGGCGGCGGTTAGCGGACGGGTGGCAGGCCCACGGCTTGGCGTGAAACTGTCCGGAAATTCGGCTCGGTTTTTTGTAGGGTGTGACAAGGCCGCGACAGCGGCCGCCGGCACACCATTGGCTTGCCCCAGGAAGATGGTGTGCCTGCGCTCGCTGCGCGAGCTGGTCACACGCTACAAATGTGGCCGCCCACCCAAAGCCGGGGCATGGCACCCGGCGGACCAATCGCCTGATGAGCAGCCGGAAGCATGATTCACGACGACTTTTCATCGTTGCCGATCATTGACGTTGCGCCCCTCGCCGCAAGCAGCGCCGAGAAGCAAAACGTGGCCGACCAGATCGATGCGGCCTGCCGGCAGAGCGGATTCTTCTATGTCGTCGGCCACGGGGTCCCTGCGGAATTGCAACGCGACCTGCAATCGCTCGCCCGCGAATTTTTCGCACGTCCGACTGCGGAGAAGATGCAGATCGCGATGATTCACGGCGGCAAGGCCTGGCGGGGCTATTTTCGCGTCGGCGATGAACTGACTTCCGGTCGTCCCGATCAAAAAGAGGGACTGTATTTCGGTCAGGAGCTCGGGACCGATCACCCACTCGTGCAAGCGGGGACTCCGCTGCACGGGCCGAACTTGTTTCCCGCGACTCCTGCCGGATTGCGAGCGACCGTTCTTGAATACATGGCAGCGATGACAAAGCTGGGGCAGCGCTTGATGGGGGGCATTGCCCTGGGCTTGGGGTTGCCCGAAAGCTACTTCGCCGACCATGGAACGCGCGACCCACTCACGCTCTTTCGGATCTTCAACTATCCGCCGGTGGCGTCGCCCGAGCTGTGGGGCGTCGGCGAGCATACCGACTACGGCCTATTGACGCTCCTGATGCAGGACGACGTGGGCGGCCTGGAAGTCAAATCGCAGTCGACGTGGGTCCCCGCGCCTCCGCTGCCCGGTTCATTCATATGCAACATCGGCGACATGCTCGACCGAATGACGCGCGGAGTCTATCGCTCGACGCCGCATCGGGTGCGCAACCCCTCAGGTCGTGACCGCATGTCGTTCCCGTTCTTCTTCGATCCAAATTTTTTCGCCGACGCGCGCCCGATCGATCTTCCCTCAGGGGAAACGGCTCCGGACGATCGGGGGAAACGTTGGGACCAGTCGAGCGTGCATATCTTTCAGGGAACGTACGGCGATTACCTGCTCGGCAAGGTCGGCAAAGTGTTTCCGGGATTAAAAGCAAAAGTGCTCTGAATTGCGGGGCTGCTTTGAATTGCGGGGCGTGGGGTGCCCGGGATTACTTTGTTGTCCCGCTGCGAGGCAGCAAGAGGCTGGTCAAGAATCCCTCGTGCCCAAGCTCTGTTTGGGCACGCGCTTTCCGGAAGCTCCGCATCCCGTGCCGCTCTTTAGTCCGATGTCGCGCCCGATTCGAGCGAAGCGGGAGCTTCGCTGAGCTGCGATCCCAAGGAGACCTTGGGGATCGAGGGGAAAAGACGAATCCCCGCCGCAAAATTCTTTGGACGATTTGTCGAATTCCGGTCGGGCCGTTCGACTAGATCGTGAAGGCAGGGCAATCGCTACGCCGGATGACTGTTACATTAACGGCGGCATCCTCAGGCGCCCTGCGGGAAACAATGCGAAGGTGCGAGGGAATGGGCAAGCTCGTATTCGGAATGATGCAATCGCTCGACGGCTACGTCGCTGGGGTCGGGGGCGGGCCTGGATCGGAAGGCTACGTGGCGGCCTTCGAGAAAGGACTGGAATTGCCGCCGCCCGGTGCTTCGCTCCATCGTCATTTCAACGATCACGTCCGCGGCCTGGCCGGCACTTTGTACGGTCGTCGGATGTACGAAGTGATGCGTTACTGGGATGAGGATCAGCCTGATTGGGACGCGGTCGATCGCGACTTCGCGGCAGTGTGGCGGGCGAAGCCGAAATGGGTCGTGTCACGCTCGCTCAAGTCGGTTGGCGCGAACGCGACGCTCGTGGCTGGCGACGTCGAAGCGTTCGTGCGCCGGCTGAAGGCGGAAATCGAGGGCGAAATCGACGTTGCCGGGCCCGAACTCGCGGGGCGCCTCACCGACCTCGGTTTAATCGACGAGTATCGTCTCTACTTCCGCCCGTTTGTGCTCGGCGGCGGCAAGCCGTACTTCGCCGGCGCCAGGCCGCCGCTGCGACTGATCGCCGCCGATCCCGTCGGCGAGGATGCGGTTAAGCTGACATACGTCCCGACTTGATCACGCTCTCCCGCCGGCCCAGTGCAGTCGGCCTCGCTGTTACAGCAAAACACAGACTCAGGGGAATGGACATGCGCTTCATCAGCGTAAATACGCTCAATCCAACTAATCGCCTGCCGACAGAAGCCGAGATGGCGTCGATGCACAAGTTCATCGTCGAGGGCATGAAGGCGGGGTGGCTGATCGAATGCGAGGGCGTGACCTTTGGCACGACCGGCGTCCGCGTGCACAGAGCTGCCGACGGCAAGGTCACGGTCAGCGACGGCCCTTTCGCCGAGACGAAAGAGGTCCTCGGCGGCTACGCCCTCCTCAACGCCGCGAGCAAGGACGAAGCCGTTGAATACACGCGGCGTTTCTTCGACCACATTGGCCAGGAAACCTGGGAGGGAACCTGGGAGATCTACCAGCTTTACGAGATGCCGACGGAGGAAGGACAGTAGTTTTTCGGAACCAGATTTCAGAGGAAGTTCCACTCGGGCGAACTCATCTTGAACGGACGAGTCGATCCTGGGAAAATGAATAAAAGAGATGCAGCGGAGACCCGTAAAGGGTCACAAGTCGCTTAACGCGAGCCATTGCCACGATCGAGGGCGATGGCTCTTGTCGTTTCGAAGCCTCTCTTGTGAGGCCCGGCCCGGCGCGCTTTCAGGCGTCGACCGAGTTGCGATCGCGGTGCGCCTCGGGTCGGCACGGAGGACGGGACACGGGACGGGACACGAAGGACGACCGGACAGAA
>DASPSM010000239.1:0-3177 GCA_035623955.1 Planctomycetaceae bacterium | reverse complement strand
GATCGACCTTGGTTGCCGCGCTTTGGTTGGTTTTCTGGGCGGACTGGCCGACGATTTTGAACTTCAGCGTGGTCCACGGGAGCATCACGATGTCGTCTTGATCCTGGCCGTACATGTTGGCCCCTTTTCGGGACAGCAATCCGAGGATCTTGAGGGGCTTGTTATTCATCCGCAGTTGCCGGCCGACCGGGGACTCGTCCCCGAACAACTCATCTGCGACGGTCTGGCCGACCACGCACACTTCGCGCAGGGCGGTGACGTCCTCGTCCGTGAACATCGAGCCTTCGACGAGCTGGCTCCAATCGCGAATTTCGAGATAGGCGGGAGTGGTGCCATTAATGCGGTCGGGAACCCAGTTTCGGCCGTTGGCGACGACCTGCGTCCGCGCGGCGACCAGGGGGGCGACGCTGACGAGCGCGCTGCACCGATCGGCCATCGCCGAGGCGTCTCCCGGAGTGAGGCTCATGGCGCTGCCGGCTCCCCCCGCGATGCCCGCCGCCGCAAGATTGCCGGGGAGCACGAGGATCGTGTCGGAGCCCATGCTGGCGATCGAGGCCTCGACCTCGCGGGCGGCCCCCTCGCCGATTTCCACCATCGCGATCACCGCGCCGACGCCGATCACAATGCCCAGCGTCGTCAAGACCGAGCGCAGGACGTGACGCCTGAGGGCGCTGACGGCCATCTGCGGAGTGCGGAGAAGAAAATGCATGTGAAGATTTCAGTCGGCGGCGCTTCCGCGGCTGAGGCGATCGCAACCAGCCTGCTCAGGCCGTGGCCAGGTCTGCCTCGGCGACTTGGCCATCGTAGACCCCCTCTGCGATCAGGCCGTCGCTGATGCGGATCACGCGCCGAGCAGAGTGGGCAACGCTCGGATCGTGCGTGACGAGCACGACCGTAATCCCGTCTTCCTCGCTGAGCGTTTGGAACATTCGCAGAATCTCTTTGCTGGTTTTCGAATCGAGATTGCCGGTCGGTTCGTCGGCAAAGACGATCTGTGGACGGTTGATGAGTGCTCGGGCGATCGCGACCCGCTGCTGCTGTCCCCCGGAGAGCTGCGAGGGGTGATGATCGAGTCGCTCCCCCAGCCCCACCCGTTCGAGCATCGCGTGGCCGCGCGAGCGGGCTTCGCGGTTGGAGAGCTGGGTGTTGGTGTACGCGAGCGGCATGACAACGTTGTCCAGAGCGCTCGTCCGGGCCAGCAGGTTGAAGCTCTGAAAGACGAATCCAATCTTGCGATTGCGGATCAAGGCCCGCTCGTCGCCGGTCAGTTGCGAGACTTCGTGCCCATCAAGCCAATACTCGCCGGACGTCGGCCGGTCGAGACAGCCCAGGATGTTCATCAAAGTTGATTTGCCAGACCCCGACGCTCCCATGAGCGCCACCATTTCGCCGCGATCGATCTTGAGCGAAACGCCTTTGAGAACCGGCACCTCGACTTCGCCGAGAACGTACGTCTTTCGAACTTCGTGAAGCCGGATTAACTCCATCACTTCCCTCAAACAATCGCGATGCCGGTCGGCCGAACCGGGCTACTTTTTCTTAGCCGGACGCGGCCCGAACGGGTTGACGGTCCCTTCTCGACTGGCAGCCGAGTCGTTTTCGCCGATGACGATCTCGGTTTCGGGCGTCAGTTCATCCTTGACGACCTCGACGACCTCGGTCATCAGCCCGTCGGTGAGCCCCACCCGCACCTTGATCGGACGGACGCAGTCACCATCGGGTACCCAGACCTTGCCGCGGGTCGACCGTTTCTTGGTTGAGGGGTCGACCGGGCTCCCATCCTCCGCCGTCGCGCGGCGCAAGCCTTGCTCGTAAGCCGCCCGGTATTCGGGAGCGACCAGCCCCGGATGGGGCCGGTAGTGCAAGGCGGCGTTCGGCACTAAAAGCGCGTCCGTCCGTTCGTCGACCTTGAACTGCAAGTTCGCCGTCAGATAGGGAAGCAGCTTGTCGCCGGCGGGAACATCGGGTCGATTACGGGATCCCTGCGTCGTGCCGAGCGATGAGTAAGGGTCGAGCTTGCCGTCCTCGTTATCCACGTTCACGACGACGGTGTACGTCACGACGTTCTGCGTCATCGTCGCGTTGAGCCGGATCTGCCCGACGGTGCCGTGAAACACGTCAGCCGGGTAGGCGTCGACCGTGAAGGTGGCGTGCTGTCCGGAGTAGATGTTGCCGATGTCGGCCTCGTTCACCGACACCCAGACCTGCAGTCGCCGCAAGTCCTTTGCGATGAGGAACAGGCTCGGCGCGTTCAGGCTCGACACCACGGTCTGGCCGACATTGACACGGCGATCGATGATGATTCCCTTCACGGGGGACTTGATCGTGCAATACGTGAGGTTTTTCTCGGCCTTGACCAGCGTGCCGCGAGCTTTTTCCACCGCCCGTTTCGCCTTGTCGAGGTCCGCTTCGGCAGCGGGCACCGAGGCCTTGGCCATTTCCCAGGCGTTCTGCGCCGCGTCGAAGTCGTTCTGCGAGATGGAATGGGTCGCCGCGAGGCGTTGGGTCCGGTCCCAATCGCGTTCGGCTTTGTGCAGGGTCGAGCGTGACTGCTCGAGCTCGCTTTCCGCGTGCCGCACGTCCGCCGTGCACAGGCCCAGGTCCGCGCGGGCGATATCGACCTCGGGCGCGTACAGCGAATCGTCGATTCGCGCGAGCACGGTTCCTTGCTCGACCTGAGAGCCGTAGTCGATGGTGCGCTTTGAGTCGGTTGGATCCTGGCCAAAGGCGATGATCTGTCCGGCCACTTGGGCGCCGACGTCGATCACCTCTTCGGGCTCGATCGTCCCGGTGGCGATGATCGTGGCAACGAGGCTGCCGCGCGTGGGGTGGTCCGTGCGAAACAGGGGCTCATTGGCGCTCGCCCTGAGCCACTGCCAGCTCGAGTGCATGCCGAGGGCCAAGACGGCGGCGGCGATTAAAAAGAACAGCAGCTTACGCGGAACGCGAACGGCACGAGTCATGCGAAGAGTGTCAGTGCGTGGACAGAGACCGGGGCGGGAGGCGGTTACGGCGGGTCTGACGCAGGCAGGGTAGGCAGGACTAACACGTTCATTTTAAGGGCAGGTTTTGGAGAGAAGCAAGAGAGATGCTCGCGCGGCACGCGGTCGAACCGCAAATTGGGCACTTTGGCAATTCGATTGGGTCAGTTTCACCGAGTCGCACGATCGTGACGAG
>DASPSM010000220.1:0-11488 GCA_035623955.1 Planctomycetaceae bacterium | reverse complement strand
GAGAACACGTAATCGGTGCTCACGTGAACCAGCACGGTATTGTGCCGGGCGCACCAGCGGGCGAGATTCTGCGGACCGACGGCGTTGATGGCATGAGCAAGTTGCGGCTCATCTTCTGCCCGATCGACAAAATTGTACGCGGCGCAATTGATCACGCAGTCGGCAGCGGCCTCCGACAGCGCGGCGTCGACGCTCGCGGGATCACAAATCTCAATTTGCGCATGGTCGAGCGGGACGATCGAGTGTGCCGACGGCAGATGGGAGGCCAGCGCCGTCCCCAACTGACCGGCCGCGCCGACGAGGGCAACCTTCATGAGACTCTCTTGTCGCCGGTTCCCGGATCTTCGCGCCCAAAGTGCTCGTCAGGCCCGACTGCGTGCCGATGAAAAAGATGAACAATTCCGGTCATAAAGACGCCATCGAGGTCGACTTTTAACCTCAAATTCAGCCCGAAGCTGTCCAGCGGTTACCAATCCGACGTCTCGCCGTGTATGCCCGGAACATTTGCTTCTTGGACCGGTTTAAACAGTATAGAATCGCTTAGCGGCCCTCCGAGCAAGCGATCGATTTTGGAAGCGTTTGTTCACCGGAGCAAACAATGGCTCGCACTCAAATGCAGCATGCTCGCGAGGCCCGAAATTGTGGGGCGATTCGGGCGGCTCGCGCGTGGCTTGCCGCAGCGGTGGCCCTCGTTCTCTGCGTGGCGACCGGTTTCGCTCAGGACGACAACTCGGCCGACAGCAAGATGGACGACTCGGGTGCGAAAAGCACCAGTGCTCCCGAGACGCCAAAGGGAGCAAAAGCCGCCGATGCCGAGAAGACGTCCAAGTCCGAGAAGTCCTGGCCCTCCGAATCATCCGCGCCGAAGCCGACTACGCACCGCCCGCGGCCGAATGTGGATCTCAACGACTCGGCAGCCGTCGCGACGGCCGTCGACAAGATGATCCTGCAAAACCTCACGGAATCCGGAACGCAACCGGCGCCGCGAACTTCGGATGAGGACTTTTTACGAAGGATCCATTTCGACCTGGCGGGGACCGTCCCGAGCGCGCGCGAAGTGACATTGTTCGGCCTCGAGCCCGATCCGCAAAAGCGGGAGAAGGTCATTGATCGACTGCTTGCCAGCGAAGACTACGCCCACAACTGGGCCGAATACTGGCGCGATGTGATCTTCCTGCGCGCGACCGACATACGGGCCCGCATCGTCGAGGGGACCTTCGAGAAATGGATGTCCGAGCAGATTCGCGAGAATCGCGGCTGGGACAAAATCGTCACGTCGCTGCTCACCGCATCGGGCCCGATCAACGAGCACGGCGAGACGGGGCTGATCTTCGCGCACAACGGGCAGGCCGACGAAATTGCCGCCGAGACTTCCCGCATCTTCCTGGGAATTCAGATCCAGTGCGCGAACTGTCATGATCATCCCTCCGATAAGTGGAAGCGGCAGCAGTTCCACCAACTGGCCGCCTTCTTCCCGCGCATCGTCGTTCGCCGCATGAAGGGGAGCGCCGATCCGCGCGAGTTCGAGGTGACTTCGTTCGAAGCTCCGGCGGCCGGCCGCGGGAAAGGCAAGGCGGCAAAGCCGGCGGGTGACCCCCTGGAGCACCCGGAGCGGCTCTTCGCGCGCTTCGACCGTAATCACGACGGCAAGATCACGCGGGCCGAGGTGAAAAACACCCGCTTCGAGAAGCAGTTTGAAAAGCTGCTGGGGCGGGCCGGCAAGACCAAGGAAGGCTTCTTGACGCTCAAAGACCTCAAAGAGCTCCCAGCCCCCGACCCCAACCGGCCGATGGCCGAGCACTACATGCCCGACCTCAAGAATCCGTCTTCCATGGGGACGAAGATGGAGCCGATCTTCTTCGTCAACGGCAAGCGGGCCAGGTCCGGCTTGCCCGACGAAGAGCGGCGACACGCCCTGGCCAAGTACCTCACCGCCGATGCCGACCCGTGGTTCTCGCGGGCCTACGTGAACCGCATCTGGAACGAGATGGTCGGCGAAGGGTTTTACATGCCGGTCGATGACATGGGGCCGCAGCGCCAGGCGCGGATGCCCGAGGTGCTCGACCTCCTGGCCGACGCCTGGGTCGCCAACAAGTACGACATGCAGTGGCTCTTCCGCACGATCGCCCGCACTGAGGCCTATCAGCGCGAGATTCGCCCGAAGGATCCGTCGGTCGAGTCGCCTCCGGTCTTTGCCGCCAGCACGCCCAAGCGCCTGCGGGCCGATCAACTGTTCAACGCGATTACCAAGGTGCTGGGTATCGAGGGAGCCGACGCGAAAGAATCCGAAGCTCCCGGCAAAGCGGGCAAACGGCCCGGAGGCCGTGGTCCGCGGGGCCAGTTCGCATTTCTGTTCGGCTACGATCCCTCGACCAGCCAGGACGACCTGACGGGCAACGTGCCACAGGCCCTGTTCATGATGAATTCGCGGCTGATCAACAACCTGATCCACGCCCAGGGGAAGACGCGGCTGGCGACGATTCTGGAAAAGTATCCCGACAACAAGGATGCGGTCCGCGAAGTCTACGTGCTGACCTTGGCCCGCGAGCCTTCGGACAAAGAAGAGAAGATTTGCCTCAACTACGTCAAAGACGTCGGCAACCGCCACGAGGGCTTCGAAGACGTCATGTGGAGCCTGATGAACTCCAGCGAGTTTTTGTCGAAGCGATAGGCCGCGCGGGGTTTCGGATGCTCGTCCGATACCCCTCACCCCCAGCCCCTCTCCCGCAAGGGGAGAGGGGGGAAGAGTTGCAACGTTGGCATTACTTGCGAACCGTCCTTTGCAAATGCTCTCCCCTCTCCCCTTGCGGGAGAGGGGCTGGGGGTGAGGGGGCCGACCGAGAGACACCGCTTTCTGCGTGCGACTTCCGACTTGAAGGATATCTGTCATGAACCTCTTCCATCACCAACACGTGCGGTTCCTCAACCGATACGATCTGTCGCGCCGCAGCTTCCTGCAGTTCGTCTCGGCCGGGGCTGTCGCCGCTGGGGCGTTGAACTTCCGCCAATTGATGAGCCTGCAGGCCGAAGAATTGCGCAAGCAGGACCGCGCGATGATCCTGCTCTGGATGCAGGGGGGACCAAGCCAGTTCGAGACGTTCGACCCGAAGCCCGGCACCGAAAACGGCGGCCAGACGCGGGCGATTTCCACGGCGGTCTCCGGAATCCAGATTGCCAACGGCTGGGAGCAGACCGCCAAGGCGCTGGGTGACATCGCCCTCATGCGTTCCGTCACGAACAAAGAAGGGCAGCATCAGCGCGCGACTTACCAGCTCCACACCGGCTATCTTCCGACCGGCAGTGTCCGGCACCCGAGCCTGGGGGCCAATATTGCCAAGCAGATTGCCGATCTCTCCCGCGATTTGCCGGCGGTGGTGTCGGTCGGCCAGACGATCGGCGCCGGTTATTTGGGCGTCGACTACGAGCCGTTCGTCGTCGACAACCCCAGCCAGTTGCCTCGCAATCTCGAGGCCCCAGTCTCCTCGACCCGTTATTCGCGGCGACTCGGATTGCTCGACAAGCTGGAGGATGACTTTGCCGGCCGCGGTGGACAGACAGTCGTCGACAATCATCGCCGGCTGTATCAAAAGGCGTCGAAGATGGCCCTGAGTTCCAGCGTCAAGGCCTTCGACATCAGCCAGGAGCCCGAAAGCGTCCGCGCGAAGTATGGCGACGGCGATTTTGGCCGCGGCTGCCTGTTGGCCCGCCGGCTGGTCGAGGCCGGCGTCACGTTTGTCGAGGTGCAGAGCCGCGGATGGGACACGCACGACGACGTCTTCAACCGCGTCTCGAAGCTGACAGCCGATGTCGATCCCGGTTTTGCGGCGCTCGTCACCGACCTGAAAGAGCGAGGTCGGCTCGACAAGACGCTCATTGTCTGGATGGGCGAGTTCGGCCGCACGCCTAAGATCAATCCGCGGAGCGGGCGCGACCACTGGCCGCGCGTCTTCAACGCGGCGATCGCCGGGGGGGGAATCCGCGGCGGCCAGGTGATCGGCTCGTCCTCGACCGACGGGACGATGGTGCAGGAACGTCCGGTGACGATTCCGGACCTGTTTTGCACGGTCTGCAAGTCGCTGAACATCAATCCGCGGACCGAATCGATCAGCCCGCTGGGCCGCCCGCTGAAGATCGTCGACGGCGGCAAACCGGTCGACGAACTCTTTGCCTGAGGCAGCGGCAGCTCTAGGTTCGAGCAGCCGCCGGCTCGGAAAAAATTGGCGCGGGTTGCCGCTGTCGCGTGACGAGAGCGAGCCCACGGGCCGTTTGGCGCGCGACCATCGGGGCCACGACTCTTCTCTGCACGGCTAGCAGCCACCGCGCGGTCCGGCGCCGCATTACGCGCCGAAACCAGATCAGGGCCATGAGTGCGTAAGCGAGCCAAAGGCCCTCACCGAGCAGCTCGCTCGCCAGATCCGGCTCGTGAAAGTCTGCCTTTTTGATCTGCGCGATCAGGCCTGCTTCCTCCTGGGGCGTCACGCGTAAGCTTTTGTCCACTGCCCCCACGGCGGTCCTCTCAAAGGGGATGGTTTCAAAACCGCGATGCCACTCTCTGAGAGGCGAACAAAGGGGGGCAAACGGACACGCATTTGGGTCCGATTTGTGATCGCCGCAAAAAATGCGTGATCTTCCAGGCGATTACTGAGATTTTTTGGCCTGAAGTGAGAATTCTCCGTCCGGTTGGTCTCCGTCTCGTCGCCTTTCTCTTGAAAGAGGGGCGATGCCCGCGGTCGGAGAGCGTCGTTCGCCCATTGCGATTGGGGGGGTTTCGATGTCTCGGCGCGCTCCGACTACAATCGACTCTTATGCGGTCCTTTCAGCTCTCGAATCAGTCGGTCATGCCGACTAGCCCGGCCGAACCGTTTCCGGAGGACGACCTGCCTGAGCTCTTGAGAGAGGCGAAGCGGGGTTCCCAGGAAGCAATCGGGGCGCTGCTGGAGCGGCATCGCGCGTACTTGTGGGCGCTCGCGAACGAAGAGATCTCTGGCGACTCCCATCTGACGTTTACGGTTGCCGACGTCGTGCAATCGGCCCAACTCGAAGCCATGCGCGATCTGGCGGCTTTTCGAGGTTCGTCCGACGCGGAGTTCCGAGCGTGGTTGCGTCACATCCTGCGCAACAATGTGCTCGACTTGAGACGGGCTCGCGGGCGACGAATTCCACGGGCCGCCGACCAGCCGGCCCTGGTCGACAAGCAAGTTGACGTCAACGATCGCAGCCCCAGCAGCCAGGTCTCGGCAGGCGAGCTGGGAGACAAGCTCCGGGCCGCCATCGAAAAACTGCCCGTCGACGAACGAACCGTCATCGAGATGCACTACTTTCAGGACAAGACGTACGCGGAAATTGGCGAGTGTCTCAATCGCACTCCGGAAGCCGTCCGCAAACTTTGGGGCCGGGCTCTCGTGCGACTGCAATCGGCAACGAGGAGTCTCCAATGAACGCTCCGGAATTTGCCGGGCCCGATCTGGATCCGGCACTCGAACGATTGATGTCGGAGATGGACGACGCGCTCTTCGAGGGCCGTCCCACCGATGACTTCGAGCGCGAAATCGCGGAGCAATTCGGCGAGTCCCCCTCACACATCGTGGCGACTCTCAAAGCGCTGCATTCGGCGCGCGCGGTTTCTCTTTCGATGTCCGCTTCGCCTGCCAGGGTCACCGAGGCTCCTGCCGGGCAAACGCATTCGACGTCGGAGGCGACGACGTGGATCCGCGCCACGAGCGGGCTGGCGAAGACGGTGTTTGACCGGTTCGAGATCCTGGAGCGGCTCGGCTCGGGGGGCGCGGGGACCGTGTTCCGGGCCCGCGATTCGCGACTCGACCGATTGATCGCGCTGAAGGTCGCGCGGGCCGAAGCTCTGTTTTCAGGCGAAGCCAAGCAGCGATTCGTCCGCGAGGCGCAGACGCTCGCGGCACTGCGTCATCCGAACATTATTCCAATCTACGAATTCGGCGAGTCCGGCGGGCTGCCTTTTATCGTCGAAGAGCTCTGCGAGGGACCGAATCTCGCAATTTGGCTCCGGCAAAACGTCGACGCTCGCCGCAAAGTGCCCATACGGACCGCCGTCAACTGGACCCTGCTTCTGGCGGAGGCTGTGGCGCACGCCCATCGGTGCGGCATCGTGCACCGTGACTTGAAACCCTCGAATGTGCTGCTGGCGGCACCCGCGCAAAACTCCAAGGCTGTCGCGGACAGGAGCGGCGCGGAGCACTATGTGCCGCGAGTCACCGATTTTGGCATCGCCAAGCTGTTCGAGTCCGACGAGTCGGTAACGGCTAGCCAGGCGGTGCTCGGAACAGCGGCCTATATGGCGCCCGAACAGGCGGAAGGACGCTCCCGCGAGGTTGGACCTCCGGCCGACGTCTACTCGCTGGGCGTCATTCTCTTCGAGCTACTCACGGGACGGCGCCCGATCGAAGGGCGAAGCGACGTCGACACGCTGCGGCGGGTGCTGACCGACGACCCGCTTCCGCTGCGACAAGTGCGCCGCGACGTCCCGCGCGACCTCGAGGCGATTTGCCTCAAGTGCTTGGACAAGGACTCCGCCAATCGTTATCTGTCTGCCGCCGAGCTTGCCACAGATCTCAGACACTTCCTCCAGGGAGAGCCGGTCGCTGCGCGGCGATTGCGCCCGATGGCGGGGATGATTCGGCGGCTGCGGCGGCGACAGGCGTCGTCGGTGCAGACGATCGTCACCTTTCTCGCCCTGTCGCTGGTGATCGCCTTCGGATTACTGATCGTCCGAACTCGCAACGGCGACATCGTGATTTGGCAAACTCGCGACGAGGGGAAGCCGCCCGTTGTCGTTGCCAACAGCCGGACGTATCCCGACGACATTCACCGCGCCGATCAGCTGCTTCGCCGCGCGGAGCCCGACGTCGGCGTGCAGAGCGCGATGGCAGACGAGGTCAGTCGGATTCTCGGCAAATACATCACGCAAGACAACGAAGAAGACCTGCGCGGATTTGAGTGGCACTATTTGTGGAAAATCTCCCACCCGCAAACGCCGAGCCCCCTGTTCGCCGCACTGCGGTCGATCTCGGCGCACGGCGACGTCGCGTACTTTGTCTCGTTTTCGCCCGATGGCCAGTACGTGGCGACCGCGTCCATCGACCACACGGCGCGGCTCTGGCACGTCGGCACAGGAAAGTTGCGCGCCGTTCTTGCGGGCCACACCGACGAAGTCAATTGCGTCGCGTTCTCGCCTGACGGGAAGACTCTGGCGACGGCGAGCGATGATCGTACAGTCCGGTTATGGGACGTCTCGACGGGCAAGTTCCGCGAAGTCATCTGGAAACATACGAGTGAGATTATCGGCGTGGCCTTCAATCCGATGAACGGCCAGCTCGCGTGCAGCGCGGCCGATGGCGTCGTGTCGATCTTCGATGGCGCCTCCTCGAAGTTGATCACCCGCTTCCCCGCGCATCCCGGCAACCAGATCGACGACGTTGCGTTTTCATTAGACGGCAAGCTGCTCGCGACTGCCGGCACCGACGCGATCGCGCGTCTGTGGGACGTTGCCAACAAGTACCGTCAGATTGCCGAGTTTCGGGTCCCCGATGCGAGATCCATCGGTTTCAGCCACGACGGACAGCGGTTGTCCGTTGGAGGCTCGTACGAAGCCCGCATCTTTCGCATCGGCACCCGCGAGCTGCTCGCCAAGATCCCCATCCCGGGCCAAAAAGTCCGGTGCGTCCAATTCACGAGCGACGATTCCTCCTTGCTGACTGCCGGCGACAAGTCGGCTGCGTGCCTGGTCGACCTGACGACGGGCGAAGTGTGGGATCCGTTCGACTCGGCTGCCGACGTCCTATGGTGCGCGGCCTTTTCCCGCGACGGAAGACGGGCTGCGACCACCGACGCGCGTGGCAAGCTCGTCCTCTGGGATTGCTCCGCGCGGGCGGGCTTTCATCGCCGGCAGCTCGACGTTCCAGCCGGTTCGCCCGCCGCCCGCCTGGCAATTTCGGCGGATGGCGGCAAAATCGCGGTCGTCGCTGACGCGGCCGCCAAGAAAGACGGACCCGGGGCCGAGCTCACCGTTTGGGACGTTTCCGCTCTGGACGCCAAGCCAATCCTGCGATTGTCGTCTTCCGAGCCTGGGTGCCAGTTCCGAGACGTGGCTTTCAGCCCCGATGGGAGCACGCTTGCGCTTGGAGAGCGCCTTTCGCAGACAGGGAAAGAGAGAATTCGCATCGTCGACGCGGCAACCGGGGCTGCGGAGCTGTCGATCGACGCCTCCCGACTCGACGGCTTCTTTTACACGCCCGGAGGCTCGATTCTGGTTTCTCGAGAGCGGCCGGGCGGCACAGACGCAGCTGAGCTGCGAATCCGCGACGCTCGAACGGGGACTCTGGTTCGCTCGATCGCGCTCAAGTCAAATCCCACCCTGTTCGCGTTCTCCGCTCGGGAAAATCTCTTCGCCTCGACGGGGGGCAATCACGGGGACCGCATTGACCTTTATCGCGTCCCGAACGAACCGCCGATCGCTGCGCTGAACGGATTCGGCGAGACGATTCATTCCCTGGCAATCAGCAGCGACGGGCAACTGCTGGTCGGCCGGGGGGATGGCGGCTACATCGCCGTGGTCTCCCGCGAAACGGGCACCCTGACCCGTCAGTTCACGGTGCCGGGGGTCGAGTCGATCGATGGCTTTGCCATGGCCATTTCACCTGACGGACACGCACTGGCTCTCGGATCGAAAGATGGGATCGTGCTGGCCGACTTCCCGAGCGGCAAAGCCATGTGCCTCCTTCGGTTTCCCAACGAGATGAAGGAAGTCAGGTCGGTGGCCTATGCCGCAGACGGCCGAACGGTGGCGGCGACGACCGTCTCACCGGAAGGTCAGTGCGGAGTTTCTATTTGGCAGGTCCACGAGAGCTTTCTCTCACCGCCACGAGTGGAAGTTGTCACCACCGCGAGTGGAAGCTGAGGGACTTTCAGCGCGACCCCAACCAGTGGGTAGTCGTTCAAGCATTAGACCCGCACGTCGCCGCGCGCGACCTCGAGATCGGCGGCGTTTTTCGCCCGGATTGGTCCGACGACATCGCGTACGAATGTATCCACCTGCTCGGGGGCGCGGCCGACGAAGTTGCGGGCATCAAGGGCGCTCTCGAGATCGACGCCGGCAAACGCCGCGTCTGACCGCAGCCGCTCGAACAGGTCGTTCGCCGCCCCCTCGTCCTTGACGCGGCGGGCCGCCTCCTGGCTGTGGATGCGAATGCGTTCGTGGAGCACCTGTCGGTCTCCGCCGGCTCGCACGCCGGCCATCAGGATCTCCTCGGTCGCCAGGAAGGGCAGCTCCTCACGCAAATTCCGCTCGATGACACGCGGATGAACGACCAATGCGCTGACGATGTTCCCGTAAAGCGCGAGCACCGCGTCGATTGCCAAAAACGCCTGCGGAAGCGAGAGGCGCCGGTTGGCGCTGTCATCGAGCGTGCGCTCCATCCACTGTGTCGCCGCGGTGTTTTCGGCGTTGGCCGCAAGGCTGATCGCGAAGCGCGACATCGCGCACATTCGCTCCGAGCGCATCGGATTCCGCTTGTAGGCCATCGCGGACGAGCCGATCTGTTTGGTCTCGAAGGGCTCCTCGATCTCTTTGCGGCTTTGCAGCAGTCGCAGGTCGGTTCCCGCTTTGTGAGCCGACTGGCCGATGCCCGCCAGCGCCGCCAGCACCTGGGAGTCGACTTTTCGCGAATACGTCTGGCCGGTGACCGGATACGACTCGGTGAATCCCATCTTTTGGGCGACCCGACGGTCGAGGTCCTCAACCTTCGCGTGATCGCCGTCGAACAGCGACAGAAAGCTGGCCTGCGTGCCGGTCGTCCCCTTGGCACCGCGAAACTTGAGTTGTGCCAACCGGTGCTCGATTTCTTCGAGGTCGAGCACCAGGTCGTAACACCACAGCGTGGCCCGCTTGCCGACAGTCGTTGGCTGGGCGGGCTGCAAATGCGTGAGCCCGAGGCACGGCAAGTCGCGGTGCTTTTCGGCGAAACTCGCGAGCGCATCGATGACCGCGACCAGTCCGCTGTGCACGAGTCGCAGACTCTCGCGGATCAAGATCAGTTCCGTGTTATCGGTGACAAAAGCGCTGGTCGCCCCCAAGTGCAGGATGCCCCCGGCGCCGGGGCAACGGTCGCGATACGTGTGGACGTGGGCCATCACGTCGTGGCGAAGCTCGCGTTCGTAGCGGGCCGCCAGGTTGAAGTCGATGTCATCGACGGCGGCGGCCAGCTCGTCAAGTTGCGCCTGACTGATCGGCAGCCCCAACTCGCGCTCGGCCTCGGCCAGTGCGACCCACAGTCGGCGCCAGGTCGAATGGATCCGTTGCTGCGACCAGAGCCGGCACATCGCCTGCGAGGCGTAGCGGGTGATCAGGGGGTTTTCGTACAACTCGTGCCGCGATGGGCTGTGATCCGCCACGAAACTCGCTTTCGTCTTGATTTACAAACGGAACTCGGTGCGCCCGAAACTCGACCGGCACGAACCCACGTCGTAAAATTTGGGCCTGTCAGTGTTGTAACTGTCTGCCCTCGCGGCTTTCGCCGGACATCGATTAGACACGGCAAACCGCCGGCGCGTTCGGATCGAATCTCGTACAATTGAACCGTCAGGCTGGCTGGCAGGGCCAATTGTAGCGGAGCTCTTCCCGACCGGGGAGAAGGGGCCGGCAGTCGCAAGAATGCCCAACGGAAAAACGAAACAGAAAGGGATCCGACCATGACGCCCTTGGAATCACTGATTGCAACGGGGACGAAACTCTGGCTCGACAGCGTCGATCCCGATTTGATCAAAGTCAACCGGGGCTTCGGGGCGACGGGAGCCACCTCGAACCCGATCATCATTTCCGACCTCATCAAGACGGGTCGCTTCGACAAGCACCTTATCGAGTTGATGGAAAAAGGCTCGAGCGACGAAGAGGTCGCCTGGCTGATGACCGACAACTTCGTCCGCCAGGCTCAATCAGTTTTTGCGGAGGTCAACGCGTCGACCAAGGGGAACAATGGCTACGTGAGTTTCGAGCTCGATCCCCTGTTGGAAGACCCGTCATGCAAGCTCTCCATCGAGGAAAGGGCGGCGAAGTATGTCGAGCTGGGGCTGAAATGGGCGGCGGGCCACACCAACCGCATGATCAAAGTGCCCGGGACGCCGGGCGGGCTGGCGGCACTCGAGCGGCTGGCGGCCGAAGGAGTGACGCTCAACGTCACGCTCCTCTTCTCCGATCGGCAGTACAAGATCGCCCGCGACAACGTGTGGCGCGGAGCGCAGCGGCGGAAATCACTCGAGCGGTTCAAGTCGGTGTACAGCATCTTCGTGAGCCGGCTCGACGTTTACACCCACGAGCACGTTCCCGAGCTGTCGCCCGCCGCGCAGGGGCAGGTCGGCATCGTCAACGCCAAACGGCTCTGGAAGGAGAACCAGGAATTCTGGAAGGACAAAAAGCTCCCGCTCCAGCAGGAGTTCATCTTCGCCAGCACAGGGACCAAGG
>DASPSM010000217.1:0-6358 GCA_035623955.1 Planctomycetaceae bacterium | reverse complement strand
GGCGAGGACAACGCCGAGTTCCGCCAGTACCGGCAAAAGCAGCTGAAGAGATTCCAAGACGCCGACCAGCTCCGCACCGCGGCGGGCTCCGCTGTGAATCCGGGACAACCGGAAGCGTCGGCGGGCGCCTCCATGAACGCGGGAATCACCGCCCCTCTCGCCAGCGGGCCCTCCCTGAATCCGGCCGGCTCCTAGCTGTTGGACCCTAGCGGTTGGACCGAACCAACGCTCGCACTGTTCCCCCCTCGTCCCTTGTGGACTTCGGCGAGCCGGAGAGGGGCCGGGAGGTGAGGGGGGCTTTGCTAGTGGACCGCGCCGATTCTTCCACTCGCCCTTGCAAGATAAGGCGATTCTCCAGAAAATTCAGGGCTCAAGAATTCGCTCCACTTTTCGACATTTAAACCCGCGACCAATAACCGAGCAGCGGGTTTTTGGGAGATTGGCGCAAATGGCTCATAAAAAAGGACAAGGCTCCAGCCGTAACGGGCGCGACTCGAAAGCCCAACGCCTGGGAGTCAAGAAGTTCGGCGGCGAACCCGTCCTCGCCGGCAATATCCTGATCCGCCAGCGCGGCACCAAGTGGCACCCCGGCCGCAACGTCGGCCAAGGGAGCGACGACACCCTCTTCGCGCTGACCGACGGCGAAGTCTACTTCGACCGCGGCGGCAGGCGCGTCAACGTGCGCCGAGCCGAAAAGACGTGAAGCGCGCTGGCGACGCACGACTTTTCCCCTGCAGTCACCCGCTTGCAAACGCCTCCGGCGGTCGAGATACTTTCGGACGCGCGATGCCGCGGCTCGATTGAACGCCGTCGGCCCGCACGCACCCCTAGCTCAATTGGATAGAGCATCGGTCTACGGAACCGAAGGTTAGTGGTTCGAGTCCACTGGGGTGTAATCAGTTACGCCAAATCGAGGATCCAAACAGTCGAAAAGAGTCGTGCAACTTGATCCACCGCTCTGCGAACAGCGTTATGAGCGCCGAGGGATGAGGAGTGTCGCAGGGAAACCAGAAATTGGACGATCTCCGCGCAGAGCACGTGCGGGGTCGTTACGGCCTCGCCACAGCGTTGGTCGCGGGGTCCTTCTTGCTCGCTGCGGCTTTTGTTGGCGCCTATCTGAAACTCAATTCTGAGCCGGCAAATACGACAGCTTCAAAGCGTCCTCCAAGCGAGACGCGACCGACGAGTTCTTTCACTACGCCCGCTCCGCCGGCTGACGACCCTGGCGACGCGCAACGAGTGCCACCTTTGTCTGTTGGTGTCGAGCGCCTCCCCGACACCGTCAACCGGAAGCAGCTCGAAAGGGGTACGTCCAGCGACACCGAGTATGCGAGAATCTTGGTGCGTTTGACGAACCGTTCGGATCGGCCGATGACGGTTAACGACATTCGGCTCGTGGTCAGGGGCCATTCCGAGGAGCGCATCGAAAACTCTACGATGGCTCACTTCGTTCTCGAACGGTCTTCTCATCGGAAACATGTCGAAGTGGATGACGTTGCCGGTGCGTTCGGAACGCAAAAGATGGATGAAGAGCCCCACCTAGTGCTTCCGGGCACTACCTCGGCGCCGATCGAATATCGATTTGTCCTCCGCAATCGGAGGGCAGACATCCTTGAACTCACCGCTTTTGTTCTGGCGACGGCGAGAAATGGAATCGAGGCATCTTCTGAAGAGTTCGATATCGTGATTCAGCCGGATAGCCCCGAAGAGGTCATAGGCCCCGTGCAACCGGCTCAATGATTGCATTTATCGTGATGTTCGGCGCGACACCTCGTATCCGCACCCTAAGTCTGTTGGCCATCACGATGTAGCGCAGGCTGGTCCGCAAATTCCTGTACCGCATCTTGCGTTGGAGTGTTGGGCCCGGCACCAAATCGACCTTGAACGTCGCGAACGCGCGCCGCAGATCCTGCATTCCGTACTTGCATCCACGCCAGAAGCCGCCTCGGCCGCCGCACGTTTTAATCGCGCGACGACAACCCCGATTGCGGCTATTCCAGCGTGAAGAATTCCTCAAGTGGCCCGGTCCATCCGTGGCATCTGGCAATCAGATGGAAGCAAAGCGGCGTTGCGCAAATCTCAGCGTCACCGCTTCGGGTAATCTGGATGCCTCCCTGAATGAGACTCAGAGCGATGAGGTGGTCAATTTCTCGATCCACAGTCGAGAGGTCGTCAGTCTTCCAAATGTCCAATAGGTCATTTTGCTTCACTCGTGGGTAATGTCGGGAGGCGTAGAACGACACCGCGACGATTCCGTTGGGAAGCTTCGTCTTAGGCGTGATGTCGCACGCCTTCTGCAACAGCTTCGCTTGACCGCGAGTCAGCTGCTTCAAGATGTTGACGAACATCAAATTGCTTTCGTCGCGACCGTCGCCGCTGCACGATGAAGCCAAAAGTCCGGACCACATTTCCTCCAGCTCGGGTTCGTCAGCCCACGTCCCGCCATTGGCGATTTCGGCCATCAGCCGGAGATTCGGTCGGAGGTTGGGATCGGCCCGCAGTTCATCGAGGATCTTGGATGCCCGCGACAGCAACTGCTTCCAGTTGTTCATTCGCGCATGCAGAATACACTCCCTGAGGTATTCGCCTGCTTCGGCGAGTGGCGGCCGAAGCACCACGTCTGCTAGATCCATCGCCCCCTTTGCCACGATGACTCCAGCACCAAGCCCCGCCAATCCTCCCGCGTCGGTCATTTAGGTGTCCTTTTCCGCAGCTGTCAGTGAAAGTGTCGGGTAAGCCAGCATCCGGACGCGCTCCGAACGCCCAATGGATTATAGGCGAACACTTGAAGTCCTCGCCAAAAAGCGCATTCCGACGCCGCCCGGACGCGCCTGGATGGCGTGTTATAAATACGGAACCGAAGGTTAGTGGTTCGAGTCCACTGGGGTGTACTGCCACTGCCACAAAGCCGCGGGATTCGGATCAGCCCGCAAGCCGCGCCGATGCTCGCGCGCGTCGATCTCCGCGGCTGCCTGCCGCCTCGGGCGATTGGCATCCCGCAATTATTTGACGAGTCCTCTCAGCACTGGCTCGATCAGGTCATTGAGGCGTCGCAGCAGCGCCACATTGTCGAGCAGCCAAATGATCGGCCAGTAGAAGATCCGGTAAGGCGCGTAGAGATCGATTCCGCGCCTCATGAGCATAAGCATCGTCACGTACGCCGGCATGATGCTCAGCGGATAGATGACGAACAGGCCCATCAGACCCCAGCCGATGGACCCGCTCGTCCAATTCGACGGACGCTGCGAGCCTTCCCGCCTTGACTCTTCCGGCGGCGGGAGCGCCGAGGTCTCGGGGTTGACGATTGGGCCTGCGCTCATGCCATCGCCTCACTCGACAGGTTCGCCGAAGGCCGTCTCGTGCCGTAAGTCTTCGCTCTGCCGAGACGCTACCGCATTCCGCAATTAACAGTCAACTCGACCCCGATCGCGAGTGGCCGCCGACGAAACAACGCTCCTCGGGGTTTCCTCTGCTGGTGCAAGTCTGGAAGGCTCGCGATTGACGCGGGAATTCAGGGCGTGGCCAGCTGCCGTTGCGGAGCGATCGTGACGATTCGGCATTGCGGCAGCGACGCCTTGAGCTTTGCCAGGCTGCTGGAAGTGACTTGAGTGTCGCTCAGGTCGAGTTCTTTGAGCTGAGTCAGCGCCGCCAGATGCAGGGCCCCTTCGTTGGAAACAGAACTGTTAGCGAGGGACAGGCGCTCCAGCTTCTTCAATCCGGCCAGTTCCAAAAGAAAGAGTTCGGTAAGCTTCCGCGAGCCGAGCCGGAGCTCAGTCAGTTCGGCGAGTTTCTGCAAATGCATGAGGCCGGAACCGCGAATGGAGTCGCCGTCCAGAACGAGTTGTCGTAGCGCGGTCAAACCTGCGAGAGACTCCAGCCCCGCGTCCGTGACGCGCGTCTTCGCAAGATTCAGCTGCCGCAAGCCGGCGAGCGGCTTGAGACGCTCCAGGTCGGCGTCGTCAACCGCGGTGTCGGACAGGTCGAGAGACACGAGTCCCTCCAGCCTGCGATTCGCAACGGCTGCCAAGAGTCCGTAGAGATCGGCGCGCGATCCAACCACGCGCGCTCGAGTGATTTGAAATGGCTCACGCGGAAGCTCGCTGGCCGCTTTGATCGCTCGCTCGCTTCCCGTCTCGTCGAGGCGCACCTCGACGCGGCCACCCGCCGCCAGGATGGTGTAGGCCACACGAACATTCGGCTCGGACCAGAGGATGCTGACCTTGGGCAGCGTGCTTTTGAGAATATCGAATCCGCGGGGCGAAACATGCGATTCCCGCAGATCGAGGGAAAGCAAGCTCGGCAGGTGCAGAAATCGGGGGATTGCACGATCGTCGACCCGAGGCAGTCCTCTCAACTCGAGGATCCGGAGATTCTTGAATCCCTCAACGGCGGCCAGACCGGCTGTCGTCACGCCCGTGCCACTGAGGTCGATCCGGCCCAAGCGCGTCAGCCCCGCGAGATGCGCGAGCCCTTCGTCGGTGAGGCGCGTGTGATCGAGATTCAGCTCCCGCAGATCCTTGAGGTCCTCGATATTGACCAGCCCGCGGTCGTTGACCGGAAGCTGCTTGAGGCTCAGAATTCGCAGTTTTTTGAACCCCCGGAGATGGGCGAGGCCCGCGTCGGTCACGCGTGTCCCCCCAATAAAAAGCGTCTCGAGCTGCGTCAAGTCCTGCAGCTGTCCCAGCCCCGCGTCGGTGACCTGCGTATTGGTCAAGGCGAGCACGCGAAGGTTCTTCATTTGCGCGAGCAGTTCGGCCCCCGCGTCGGTCACGGCGGTCCCGTATCCCAGCCACAGGTTTTCCAGCTTCGTCAGCGGGAGCAACTGCTTGAGACCCGCGTCTGAAACGTGCGTCGCTTCCAGGACGAGACTCGTGAGTTCCGTCAAACCCGCCAGGTGCGTCACCCCCGCGTCGGTGACGGCCGTGTTGTTGAGATTGAGATCCTTGAGCGTTTTCAGCCCCGCAAGATGCACCAGGCCCGCATCGGTGAGCCGCGTTCGGTTGATTGCCAGGCTGGTCAGTTTCGTTAAGCCGCGAAGGTGCGAGAGCCAGGAGTCGGCAATCTGGGCACGATGCAGCACCAGATCTTCGAGGTGGGTCAGTTCGCCGACGCGAACCAGGTCCGATTCCCGCAGGGCGTTGCCTTCCAGCACCAGGCGGCGCAAGTGAGCCATTTTTTTCACCCGCCGCCAGTCGTCGTCTTTAATCGCCGCACCCGACAGATTGAGCGAGACCAGGCCGTCCACCTTGGGATCCGAGAGAGCAGTCAGTGCCGCTTCAAGTGAATTGCGAACGCCAACCAGGCTGGCCCCCGTGATCTGGAAGGGCTCTGACGGAAGTTCCGCGACCGCCTGGACGGAACGGGTTGCTCCCGCAAGACGAATCTCCACGCTCCCGCCAGCGGCAAGGACGGCTTTGGCAGCCGTGGCATTGGCGTCGGCCCAGACAAGGCGCACCAATCCGGGCAGTCCCCTTTTGAGGGCCGCGTATCCCTTGCCGGAAACACCGGTGTCACTGAGGTCGATCTCCGCCAGGCTGCGCACCTTCAGCAGCTGCGGCACGGCGGCATCCGTCAGCTGCGGCGAACTCTTGAGGCTGAGGAAGCGGAGCTTCGTCAGTCCTTGCAAACCGGCCAGGCCTGCATCGGTGATGCGCGTGCCCCCTAACGTCAGGTCCTCCAGCTCCGCGAGCCCTTTCAGGTGCGGAAAAATAGCGTCCGTCACGCGCGTCCGCTCCAGGTTGAGGTTCCGCAGATTCTTCAAAGCGATCAGCCCGGCAAAGCCGGCATCGGTGACCTGCGTCGAGCTCAACCCAAGTCCCATCAAGGGCTCCAGCTCAAGAATGTGGGCCAGCCCGGCGTCCGTCACGGGTTGCCCGCTCAAATACAGGGTCCGCAAGTTCTTGAAACCGTGAAGGTGAGCCAGGCCCGCGTCGGACAAATAGCTTCCACGCAAGTAGAGAGATTCGATTTGCGGCAGCTCCTCGGCGAGCGGCTTCAATCCGTTGTCGGTGACGTGCGTCCAGCTCAAGTTGAGCTCCCGCAAGTTTTTCAAGGCCTGGAAGTGCGCGAGCCCGGCGTCCGTCAATTTCGTGGAATCGAGGGCGAGCGCCTGCAGCTTCTCCAGACCACCCAGGTGGGACAGGCCCGCGTCAGACACGGGTTGCCCGGTCAAATACAACGTCTGCAGATTCTTGAGACTGCCGAGGGGAACCAGGTCGGCGTCAGTCACGGAGTTCCCTCGCAGGTAAAGAATCTGCAGCTGCGACAGGCCTTCCAGCTGCGCCAGGCCCGTTGCCGACAGATGCAACCAGTTGAGGTTGAGATTGCGCAGGTTGGTGAGCGGCTTGAGATGCACGAG
>DASPSM010000206.1:0-34901 GCA_035623955.1 Planctomycetaceae bacterium | reverse complement strand
ATCGTCGACGGCTGGCTCGACACGGGCGACCTGATGCGCGCGGACGCCGACGGATACCTTTGGTTCCACGGCCGCAAAAAACAGATCATCATTCACGACGGTTCAAACATCTGCCCCCAAGAAGTCGAGGAGGCCCTCGCAGAACATCCGGCCATTCAGGCGGCCGGAGTCGTCGGCGTCCACGATCTCGTCCATGGTGAAAACGTCCGGGCCTATGTGACTCTCCGCGAAAGAGGGAAGCGGCCGACCAGCGCGGAGGTGATCGCCTTCGCCCGCCAGCGAGTGGGCTACAAAGCGCCCGAGGAAATCGTCTTCCTCGAAGAAATGCCGCTGAACGCCACGGGCAAAGTCGACCGCGTGACCCTCAAACGCCTGGCCGAAGAGCAATCGCACCGCCACATGACGGATCGGTCTTCAGGCCCAGCGAGGTGCGACACGTGAGGCCTGGGTCGCGAGGGCAGCGCGGGATCGTATCCCAGCGCGCTCTTCTTGCCGTCTTGTTCGCGAATCTCGCTGGGTCCTATACTCCGGCATGAAGCGACGGCTTGCGAATTTGCCTCTGCATGGCGGCAAGGCTCCGCCCTGGCTCTTTCGGCGGATGACGCGGCTGGCCGGGGCCGTCACGATGGCCATCGTCGACGAGTTTGGTGCGGCCGAAATGTTGCGGCGGCTGTCCGACCCTTGGTGGTTTCAGGCCTTTGGCTGCGTGCTCGGCTTCGACTGGCACAGTTCGGGGGTCACGACCGTGACCTGCGGCGCCCTCAAGGAAGCCTTCAGGCTGTTCGGGCCCGACTTGGGAATTTGTGTCGCGGGAGGCAAAGGGGGGACGAGCCGTCGCACGCCGGACGAAATCGCCGCCGCGTCCGACCGCTTTGGCATCACAGGGGGTGACCGGCTGATCTACGCGTCGCGGATGAGCGCGAAAGTCGACTCGGCCGCCGTGCAGGATGGATTCCAGCTTTATCACCACGTCTTTCTCTTCACCCGCGACGGGCAGTGGTGCGTCGTTCAGCAAGGCCTCAACGGCGAGCAAAAGTCGGCCCGGCGCTATCACTGGCTGGGCGAACGCGTCGACGATTTTGTCTGCGAGCCGCACGGCGGAATTAGCGACCTTTCGCCCGATCCGGTCGCGTCACTGGCTCGTTCGACGCCAGAGCCGACGCTGCTCAACATGGTCGCTGGCGAAGCGGACTCAAATCGCTCGGCAAGCGCAGCGGTGGTCCGCGAGAATCCCGACTGGGTCTGCGAGCAGATCGAACGTTACACCGAGGGGCCGACGCTATTCGCCCCGCGAAATCACCGGCTGATGCCGCGCGACGTCAATCGGCAGCACCTGCGCGGCATTCTGATCTCGGCGCACGAGCAACAGCCCGGCTCATTCGAGGCCCTGCTGGGGACGCAAGGCGTGGGCCCGGCGACCGTCCTGAGCCTTTCCCTTTTGGCGGAGCTGATTTTCGACGCTCCCGCCTCGCATCGCGATCCGGCCGAGCGGTTTCGTGCTCCCGCACACGTGCCTGCCGAGCAGCAGCACCGGGCCGACCAGCGGCCCGAAAAACGACACTGGGCCGACTACGCCTACGCCCACGGAGGCAAAGACGGCACTCCGTTTCCCGTCGATCGCGAGACCTACGATCGGAACATCGCGATCCTGACGGAGGCAGTCCGCAAGGCGCGGATCGGCGAGAATGAGAAAATGAACGCCCTTCGCCGTCTGTCAGTGCGCTAGCGCGATTCCAGTTTTCTTGCAGCTCGCATTCGATTTGCTGTCCGAAAAGTCGCCGCAGGACACCCGTCCCCCCCGGCCTGCCGGGATGATTGACAATTGTTCGCCGCTCGATACCCTTATCCTGCATCATGGTTGCCGGGCGCGCCTCGCCGCGAACCGTGCACTGCGGAACCCTGAGTACAACCCAGGCTCCGCGGGCCAAGCCATCAGGGATGAATCAGGGACGAACAACGGCTTTGCAAAGAGAGGGATGCTGCCATGAATCGCTGCAAACGGATTTCGCGTCGGTCGATCTTTGGCCCCCGCTGGGCCCTTGAACGCCTGGAAGACCGAACGTTGCTGTCTGGCAATGTGCTGGCGTCCGTCAGCAAGTCGGGCGAGCTGGTGGTGCTCGGAAGCAGCAACGGCAACGAGATCCTGATTCAGTCGACCTCCGGGGGGGCGCTTCAAGTCTCGGGCCTGGCTGGCACGACGATCAATGGCGGCTCAGGCCCATTCACGGCCACCGGCTTCACCCAAAACCTCTACGTCTACATGACGGCATCATCTGCGGTGGTGGACATCGGCGGCAGCGGAACGCTGACGACGTTGCCCCACAGCCTGTTCGTCTGGACCTTCGCCAACAACGAAACCGTGGCGATCGAGAATGCCTCGATTGGCAGCAACGTGCACATCTTTGGCGGAATCGGCAGCGATACGTTCACAATCGGCAGCACGTCGACCGAATCGGCGGTCACGGTGGGGGGCAGCGTGTTCATTTTCGGTGGGATGGGCGGGACCAACACGATCGCCGTGTTCGCCGCCAACATCACCGACAGCCTGGACATCACGACCAGCGGAGTGAACGACCAGGTCGAGGTTGGATTTGACGCTGGGCTGGGGATCATCGGCGTCGATGAGCCCGCGCATGTGAACATCGGAATCAATCTCGATATCACAACGGGGGACGATCCCTCCTGGCCGTTCTTCGGCAGGGACAGTTTTGGCTTCGGCGATCCGTGGTGCGGATTCACGGGTGGAATCGGCGACGGCCTGTTTTCAATCGGCGGATCGTGTGGCAGTGACTCGGCAGGGTTCGGAGATTGGGCGGGGAACGAGTTGGCCTTCACGCAGGGCTGGTCCGGATCCGGCGGCGACCCCAGCCCGAGCGTTTCTGGCGTGGGGGGCGCCGACGTGGGTCTGGCCGACGTCAGCGTGGCGGGGAACGTGAAGATTCAAACGGGCAACGGCAACGACCAGATTCTGCTCGGTGCCGCCACGGCGCCCCCGGGCGGAGCCTATCCGCTCGTGTTCGGACCGTTGACGGTCGGTGGCAACTTGAGCGTGACCGCGGGCAACGGCAACGACACGCTGCTCTCCGACGGCATTACCGTGACCGGCAATACGAATTTCACGACGGGCAACGGCAACGACGACATTGCCGTTTTGGGCAACGCCGGCTACTTCAACGGCACCTTCACGATTTCGACCGGCTCCGGCAACGAGAGGATCGCCGTTATCAATGGTGCCACGTTCGTCAGCTCCGTGACGATTGGCGTCGGTCACGGAACCAACGTGCTGTGGATCGCCCAGAGCCTGTTCCTGGGCTCAGTGACGATCAACGGCGATTCGGGAACCAACACGCTGTTGGAAAGCCAGTCGATCTATCCCAACAGCTTTACGGCGGGTAACCCGGTGCTGAACTCGATCCAGACCCAGATGCTCGACGTCAGCCCGACCGATCCAATCGTGACGACAAACTTCGGCTGGCTGAACACCCTGCTGGGAGTCTAGATGCGCTGATAGAGAGAAAAAAGGGGACGCAGCTCTTTTTAGTTAGAGCTAAGTCGTCGATTTTCTCGGGCGGCCGCGGGCTCGCAGGGTCCATTCCAGCCCGAGACTCTTCGCCGTGCGGGCTTGCCATTGCTCGGTTCCGAATGGAGTTCCCCGATTGACTGATTGGCGAACCGCTTTGAGCTCGGATTCGGACTGCGGACGGTTGACCGTCGCCAGCCAATCCCGAGGCATCGGAAGAGGCCAGGGGTGCAGGAGTGACTTGAGCTCGTCACTCCCTGAGAGCCGTCGCCACAGGCTGGTCCACCGCCACTCCTCGGCACGGGCCACCAGGTTGGCCCGAAGCGCATTACGCTCGACATACCGCGTGAGCGAATAGAAATGGTCATCGGCCTGGATCGGAAAGGCCTTGAAACGGCCTTGGTAGAGATGCCCGCTGCCGGATGTGTGAAAATGCGCATGCCACCGCATCGTGTGCGTGTGCGTCAACCAGCGCAGAAACTCGGTAAGCTCCCCTTCGTGCCGCGGCCAAAGCACCAAGTGCCAGTGATTGGGCATGACGCAATAGGCTAGGATACGCGTCGGATGCTTCTGGGCGGCTTCTTCCAGCACGCGCTCGAAGGCGGCGTAGTCCGCATCCTTTTCAAACAGAGCGAGTCGCGCAACGGTCCGATTGAGACAGTGATAAACGAGACCGCCGGGAGCGATGCGCGGACGTCGAGGCATGCCGAACAGTTTATTCCGCGTTCGTTCCACAATAAAGAGTTGCGTCCCCTTTTTTTCTTCAGTTCAGATCGATCCGCGTCGTGAAGATCAGCTGTCGATCGGCGCGGGTCGCGAAATCGTCGAGGATGTCTTCGATCGACGATTCGGGCACCTTGTGGTACTTCCGCATGTCCCGCACCATGATGGTGATCGGCTTCTCGTAACTGACGAGTTCGGGAGAGAGCCAGACCGTGTGGCTCTTGGCGCCCGACTTCACGCGGATGGTGCTTCCAGAGGCCGAGATCTTGCCCTCCAGCAGCATCGGGGAGACTGGTCCGCGCGAAGCTCCGGCCAAAACGTTCGATTCCGTCACCGATTTGGGCATCCCCTCGGCCCGCAGCCAATAGAAGCGGTTTTCGCTGGGCCGCAGCACGTGCATTGAAAACTCGTGCGGCACCTTCTGGCGGCGGAGCGACTCCATCCACTCGAAAATGCGGGGTGTCTCCTCGAAATACGATTCGTAGCCGCGCTGCGCGAACTCGACCATGATGACGTCCATCCCGTTCACGTAGCCCTTCCAGGGCGTCATCATGCGGGACAGCGTCTTGGAATCGATGGTGTACGTTCCGCGCGCATCGAACTCCCCGACGACCGCGTACCACGACGTATGCCCGGCGTTCTGCCAGTACCAGGTGCAAAAGTGGTTGCAGATGCCGTTGATCGGAATCACGCCCGCAAACAGGTCGGGATGCGACATGCCGATATCGAATGCGGCGTCTCCTCCCATTTCGTGCCCGGTAAGAAAAATGCGGTCGGAGTCGACGTTGAAGCGTTTTCGCGCATCAACGATGCAGCGCAACACGGCCTCGTGTGAGGACATCGAGTAGCTGTACTCGCGGGCGTCGGCTTCGACGTACTCGGGCGCGATCACGATGTAGCCGGCCGCCTGCGCCCGACCCGGCTTGGCCGTGGTGCCGCCCCAAAAATCCAGTTCGGCGCTGCTGTTGTGATCGGACGGACGTAGCGCGACGATCATCGGATACTTGTGATGCCAATCGTATTCGGGCGGTAACAGAACGCCGTAGGAGGGCCCCCCCTCGGCTCCGCGGCCCGCGACCTGAAGCGTCGTCGCCACGCCGGGACGGACGTCGGGTGTTTCCACGGCCGGCGGCAGACATTGGATCAGCTTGATAACCAGTTCAGGCGTGATTCCGTCAAGGCTGTTAAGCTCCGTGAGCCGGTCCCTGCGGTCGTGCGGCGAGTCGGTACGAAGATACTCGAGAATCGCGTGTTGCGCCTCCCAAAGACGGATTGCCAGCCTCAGGTCGGTGACGGCCGAGGCGCTTCCGACCACCGCGCCGGAATAGGCCAGCGCCAATTTTTCCGCCGGCTGCAGCGTCTTGTCGTCCACGAGATTGAAAAAGGCGTCCAGCCGGTCGAGCGATTCCATCGAAAGCTGCTCTTCGAGCATCGGACGCAGCGGCGACACGGCGGCGACCAAAGCGGGGTCCTTGAGCTGAGCTTGCAGCTCTCCCAAAACCACGCGGGTTTTGGCGATTCGTTCGCGGGCGTTGTCGTATGCGGCCAGAAGATCCTTGACGTCGTGCACGACGGACCCGCTGGCCGTGGCGAGCGGCACGCCCAGGGCATAAGTGTGGGCCAGCTCGTGTTGTCCCGCGGCGTTGCGGTGGCGCAGCTCCTGCAGAATCAGCTTGTGCTCTAAGTCCAAAAGCTCTTTCCGCGCCTCGGCGACCCGGGTCGACAGTTCGGGAAAATCCTTGGCGATCGATTCCAGCTCCTTTCCCGATTCTTCATAGAGGCCCGCCTGCAGGTAGAACCGGGCGATGCCGAAGCGATGATCGGGATTTTTGCGATCGCTCACCTTGCGGATCATCAAGTCGAGCTGGTCGGGTGGAATCGACAAGGTGGCGATGCCGTAATTCCACTGGTAACGCAGCCCCGTCAGGGCGACGTATTTCGGGCCGATCTTGGTGACCCCGACCACGATTTCCTCCTGCCTTTGCGGAGTTTGGATCGTGTGAGTCCGCTGGCCGTACTCGTTGAACGGCCCTGTGGAGAGCACGCGCCCGGTGATCTGCCGTCCCCCCGTGCGGTGTTGAGTGAGGCGGAAGGTCTCGTATTTTGATAAATCGTCTCGCTCGTCGATCCGCGCGGCCTGACCCTTCGGAACGAAGATCCGCTGGTAGCCGTTCTCGATCATCAAGAAGGGGAAGTTGAGCGTCTCTCCCTCGCGCGGGTGCTGCCGTTCGACTGTCAGGGCCTGGATCCGTCGGGCCGTTCCGCTGAGAGTCAGGCCGTTTTTGAGAGTGACTTCGCCGGCACGGGCCGTCCCGCACGCGATCCAAGCCAGGGCGCCCAATAACCCGGCGCTTGTCGCAATTCGCCTTCCGCACTGCCCCATGACGAGAGAGCTCCATCCCCGCGCAAAAATCAACTCTCTGAATGATAGCGCGCGGACCGGGCGCAAGCCACGCATCCGTTGGGAAGTCCAGAGCCGAACGTCCAAAGTCAGAAGCCCGAGAAGGGACCGACGCCGGCAGCTTTGGCTTTGAACGCCTTTGCCTCAGGACATTGGGCGGCCTGGACTAGAGTCGGCACCCTACGGCCTGACCCTGAGGTTGGCATCCGCAAACACGCCCACGGTGACGAGCATGATTTGCGTCTTGCGCTCCTCCGACACGTTTTCCATCCGCTTGCTGACCGCCTCGACCCAGCCGGGCTGCCGCGACATCGCGGTGGACATCATGTACAGAAACAGGCTGACTTCGCGGAAGTTCTGGTCAATGATGGCATTGCTCACCGGCGACATGAGCCGCGCTATGGTCTCGACCGTCTGCGAGGGAAAGTAGACGAACAGCTGCGCGCGATGCGTGACGAAGGTCGTCCCGTCGGGTCGCTGTCCGAATTCGACTTTGACGTGGATCACACCGGAAGCCTTAACCGCCGACGGCAGCAGGGCGCTCTTGTACGTTCCGTCGCAAATCACGACAGCTTCGTCGTGCGTGCGAAAGGCGACGTCGATCACTCCTTTGGTTCCCTCGCCGTCGTCGGTCTCGTAGGAGTCCGCTGCTGTTTGTCGCATCTTGAAATCGGAGATCTTCATCACCTGCCAGATGCTGACGGCTGCCTCGGGATGGTCCATGAAGAAGTGATAAACCCGCGGATCGACGTCAAATTGCAAGGTGGGTAACTCGCGGTAGATGCTCGTTCCTGTGACGATCTGCGTGACGCGCAGACGATGCTCGTCGGACATTTTGTCCAAGGGCAGGGCATCAATCGCCGCCTTGCGAGAGGCCTTGCTGGATGTGGCCTTCTGCACGGTTTTGACTCGCTGTTCCAACGTCGCGCGGCCATGCGCGATCTTTGTCGCTTCGTCGACGCGCGGACGCGTCCCGTCGACGGGCGGAGCGATTGCCGGGTCGATTTCGGTGGCGTCGGGGTCCCGAACGATCCGCGGAATGCCGAGGACATCGCTGATCCCGCGCCCGTTGTCGTCGCCTCGAGACCGATCGCAGAGGCCGGCAGTCAAGAAGAGCAGCCCCAATAAGGAGATCGCGGTCACCTGCCCGCAACGTCGGCCAATCCCTGCTGACATAGTTGCCCAGCCCCCCTGCGGCCTCTTCGTCCCGTTTCCAATCGCAAATGCCCAATCGCAAATGATCGGGCCAACCGCAATCACCGGATGTCGCTGCCCAACGGGCAACCACGATCCGACCGCGGGACGAACCCCCAAGGCCGCACGGCTCTCACGGTTCCCGCAGGTCCAAGCGCACTGACCGGTCGCTGCCGCATCGTCGTTGATCCGGCAGATCGCCGTGGCGCAAGTCGGCCGCGGCGTGGGATCTTCGCGCGAACTCGATTCAGGACTTATCGTGAGAGCGTTCTGGTGGAATAATCGGCACCTCAGGCAGAGTCTCGCCAATCGGAACGGTCAAGTCGCTGTGTCTGCGGCAGAGTGCGCGAGGAGCCTCCAAATAGTCGATCCAGAGTCGGTGCATTGCGTCGCCTCCTCACCTTAACAATAGACGCCGAACTGCCGAGAGGGATGCCGGTTGAAAGACCAAGAGCTGACTAGCCTGGCGGGGCGCGTTGTCGACGAGCTTCGCGCGCGGAACATTCGGCTCGTGCTTGCCGAGAGCTGCACCGGGGGCCTTGTCGCCGCGCTGCTGGCTCGGATTCCGGGGGTGTCGGAGTTTCTGTGCGGCTCGGCAGTCGTCTATCAAGTGGAGACGAAGGCTGGCTGGCTGCGCGTGCCAAGACATCTCCTCCGTGATCCCGGTCCGGTTAGCGGCGAAGTCGCCTCGGCAATGGCATCTGGCGCATTGCGAACAACTCCGCACGCTGAGGTTGCGGCGTCAATCACGGGACATCTGGGGCCGGGCGCTCCGCCCCGTCAGGATGGCCTGGTGTTCATGGCCTTTGCCTGGCGGAAAGAGGGTGAAAAGCAGCCGAGCCTTGCGATTAAGAAGCTTGAGCTTGCGAGGGAGCCGGGGGACGGAAACACAAAGCCCCTCCAACGGAGGTTGCGTCGGCAACGCTCAGCGGCTGCACACCTGCTCGGTTGGATTTGTGTGAACCTGCCGAAAACGGGACAAAAATGAACAGAAAATGGCCAATTTCTGACGGTCCACCAATTGACAATTTCAAAAATGTCATCGTCTTCGACGACTCATTCGGCGCCATGTCGAGCATCTGCAAGCTAAGCTTTTGTTAACACGTCGAGAAACTTCACATCATTCTGCTTGCGGGCAAAGTTCAATAGAGCGCGTCGCGAGATCCATTCGTGGTCTTCGCCACTCAAATCGCCGGAGAACTTGCACCAACGCCGACTTGAGAGTGCGACTCCGCACTCGGCGTCATCATTACCCGTTTGATCAACTCGTGTCTCGATTGGCCGTCGCCGGTGCGCGACCAGTGCGCTCGCCGTCGCGATCCGGTTCCGGCTTTGGAGGGACTTATGGATCGTCTCATCGGTCATTACGGCCCTTATTGCGACTATTGCCTGGCTCGTTGGGAAGCGGCAACGCTGTTTGATTACAGTATCGTGCTCGCAATGATCATTACGGGCGGTTGGCTCACCTCTCGACTCCAATCGCGGTAGAACCTCGGGCGAATCGACGCGAGCGCGACAGCGGACGGGGACCGCTTGTTCCCCAGGCGGCCCCCTCCTAGAATCGGGATCCGAATCCCCTCACCCGGGCGTTTTGACTGCGCGAACAGTCGAGCGGTCCCGGCCCTCCAGGTCCCGATCGATCGCGCCCGCGTCCGATGTACCGTATCAGTCAAGAAATCGATTTCTGCTACGGCCACCGGTTGCTGAACTATTCGGGCAAGTGCCGTTATCTTCACGGCCACAACGGCAAGGCTCAGGTCGTCCTGGAGGCGACTTCGCTGGACGAACGCGGGATGCTCGTCGATTTTGCAGACATCAAGCGTTCGCTATGCGCTTGGATCGACGGCCAACTCGATCACCGCATGATTTTGTGCGAAGCCGATCCGGTCGTCCCCATGCTCAAGTCGCTAGGGGAGCCGCTGCTGGTGATCCCCGACAATCCCACGGTCGAGAACATCGCGAAGCTGATCTACGATCACGTGTCCGCCGAGGGGCTGCCCGTCGCCGAGGTATCGCTTTGGGAGAGCCCACGCTCCTGCGCGACCTACCGTCGGGCAAGATAGCCGGCCCGCTCAAGCGCTGCCCGGCCGCTGTCGCGAACTCAGCGCGTAGAATGACCCCCGAGAATGGCTGCACGTTCGAGGCCTTGGACGTTCGTTTGCGATTGGGGAACTGATGAGCAGAGTGGGTCAGGCTGCTCTTTCAGGGGACCTTCCTCAACCAGGCCTCGTTCCGCGCTGGACATCACCCTCGGGGGTCAGGCTGGGTCAAAATTTAAGGGGCCGGGGCCAGTTCGCCGTCGTTTGCGCGACTCCTGACCCCGATCCGGCATCCTGATCCAACGCATGTCTCATGCCACACTTTGAGAAGTCATCGAATCCAGTGCCCTTTCAGCCTGAATTCCCCATTTTTCTACAGATTTTCCGTTTGGAAAGGCCAATTTTCGGCGCCGAATTGGGGGGCAGTTCGGCGCCGATCGTTGAAATTGCGGCGCCGAAGCGATACAAGTGATTGATGGCTGGGCAGTTTATGTCAGACTGTGCAGCCCAAGACTTCTCAGCGCGAGGCCCTTTCAAAATGCGATCACGTGCCGCCTTGCTTCTTTTGAGCTGCGGGGCCATCGTGCTCATTTATTCGATGGTGGTCTTGGGAGTCGTCGCCGCAGCCCCCGACCTCGGCATCCGATGTCTCCTCTCCGACAAGGCGTGGTCCAACAAAGTGACTGACGGCGTCGTCATGAGGGCCGTCCCAACTGAGGGCGTTTATGGGAAGGTGCATCCCGCGGTAGGTGACCGCCTGATCTCACTCAATGACTGGCGAATCGACACGTTCGTCGACTTCACGCGCAGGCAAATGAGGCTCTCAAGCGAACCGACGCCCAGCGGCGACCGGCTGCCCGACGGGGCCGATCCGTACGACTACGAGGGGCTGTCGCCTCTGGCCCAGTACGCCGACGGCACGCGCATCGTGGAGATTGCATTCATCCCGGAAGGCCAAACGCTTGCGGATGCCAAGACGTGCTACGTCACGATTCGACCGCTTCCTCTTTCCGAAGTCCTCTTCTCGCTTTTCTGGTTCGTGCTGCAGACTGTGGCGTTCGCCATCGGGGCTGCCGTCTATTGGAACCGCCCCTTTGACCGCGCCTCACAGCTCTTTTATTGCTTGTGTCTGGTCACGTTGGGGGCATTTTTGGGGAGCAACCACTGGTGGATCATCGCGTCGAGCTTCTGGCTGACCGCTCCCTGCGTGATCTGCGCGATGCTGCTGCCTGCCGTCTGTTTGCACTTCTTCCTGGTATTTCCGCGGACCTGGCTGCCCTTGGTGTGGAGGCCGCGGACCTCACTTGCGCTGATTTACGGTTTGCCGATCGTGGGTATGCTCGGGCTCTTGACGCTGACGGCGATCTGCAGTTGGCCCGGCCTGCTTGATCCAAGCGTATCGACCATCCGGCAGCTCTTGGATGTGCTTCGGCTCGGCATTTATGGATCGCTCGTCGTCGGGGCTGTGTATTTCGTCATCACAATGGCGCGCGTCATCCGCAGCTACCGCACGACGCGCAACGCCGTCGAGCAGATCCAGTTGAAGCTCCTGTTGGGGGCTGGAGTGGCAACCGCCGGCCTCCTGGGGATCACCCTTTACCTGGCTCTCTTCGACCGCGAGAACTTCGCGTTGGGAGCTGCTCGAGTCTGGATCTTTCTGGCCGGGTTGTGCTTCACCGTCTCGTATGCTTACAGCATCATTCGCTACCGACTGCTGCTTGTCGATCAAATCGTCACCAAGGGGGTGATGTACTACCTTGCCAACTGCGGATTGACGGTGGCGTTCGCGCTCATGCTGGCTCTCAGCCCGTTCGCGCGACAGTACCTCAACGTCTTTCCGCTGACGCAGCAGTCCGCGATCATCTCGGTCGTGTTGATGCTCGCAGTGATTCTGCTCCTGTGGTTGCGAGACATGTTCCAGGGGATGATCGACCGCCGCTTCTACCGCGAAAAATACCAGTTGGGCAAAGCGCTCGAGCGGATGAATCGTGCGGTCGGACGTCTGGCGGATCCCGAGGCCGTGGCCCAGTTGATGCTCAGCTCGTGCCGCGACGTATTGGGGGTTGATCGCGCCGCCCTCTATTTGCACACAGCGGCCCAGGCGCCCTTTCGCCTGGTCGCGGCGTACGGCGCCGAGAGTTTGCCGCGACAGTTCGCGGCCGATCATCCGATCATTCAGGCCGTTACCGAATCTGGCAATGTCCAGCGGGCCCTGTTGGGCTCGATGAGCGACCTGTCCGGTGCTCAGACGGCACTTCGCGAGTTGCGGATCGATCTGGCCCATGGCATGCAGATTGGTAACGAGACTGTCGGGCTGGTGCTTTTGGGCGCCAAACAGACTTCCACTCCGTTCAGTGGTGAAGACTTCACGTTCCTAAACGCGCTGGGACAGATCACCAATGTCGCCCTTTACACCGTCAAGAGCGACCGGGACCTCGAGCGGCTCAATGACGAGCTTTCCCGCAGAATCGAGCGGATTGAAACGCAGGCCCGGCAAATCGCCGTGCTTCAGGCCGAGCTTTCGCAAATCCAGAACCCGGCGACCAACGCTCCGGCGGCCCAGTCGGGCGATCTGAATCGCAGCGACATGAAAGGGAAGAGCCGGGCCATCGAGAGTGTGCTCGAAACGGTGCGCAAGGTCGCCGGCAGCGAATCGTCCGTGCTGATTCGCGGCGAAAGCGGTACGGGCAAGGAGCTGGTCGCCCGCGTATTGCATGAGAACAGTCCCCGCCGTGGCGGACCGATGATCTGCGTGCATTCGGCCGCCCTTTCGCCGACCTTGCTCGAAAGCGAGCTATTCGGCCACGTGAAAGGGGCCTTCACTGGCGCTCACCGCGACCGGATCGGCCGCTTTCAGGCTGCCTCGGGGGGGACGCTGTTTCTCGATGAAATTGGCGACATTTCGCTCGAGATCCAGATCAAGCTGTTGCGCGTGCTTCAAGAACGCTGCTTCGAGCCGGTGGGGGGGACGCAGACGATTCAGGTCGACGTCCGCGTGATTGCGGCAACCCACCAGGACCTGGAAAAACTGATTGCCCAGGGCCGGTTTCGCGAGGACCTGTATTATCGGCTCAACGTGATCACGATTCAGATGCCGGCGCTGCGCGAGCGGACCGAGGACATTCTTGAGCTGGCCCTGCATTTCTTGATGCGGTCCGCCCAGAAGTGCGGCAAGCGGATCACGCACATCGACCCCGAAGCGCTCGCCGCGCTCGAGCGACACCGCTGGCCCGGGAATGTGCGCGAGCTGGAGAACGTCATCGAGCGGGCCGTGGTGCTTGCGGAATCGGATCGTATCACGCTGGCCGACTTGCCTGCCGAAATCAGCCGGCCCGGCAATCGGCTCCCTTCGCGGATGATCGAGACCAAGCCCGACGGCCGCCGCGCTTCAGTAGGGTTTTCTGAGAGCCTATCCGTGGGTTCGATCATCGCCGACGGCGCGACGCCGGCGTGGGAACGCGAAGCGTTGCTCAGCGCGCTCCGCAAATGTTCCGGCAACAAGGCCCGCGCGGCGCGGCTGCTCGGGATTCCGCGAAGCACGTACTTCAGCAAGCTGAAGAAGCACGGCATCCATTAGGCGAGCGTTTGGCCCGTGACGCCAATCGCTTAGAGGGCACCCTTCCGCTTAAAGCCCGCTGCCGCGCTCGCGGACGCCTTCCAGCGTCGCCGGTCCTTGATCGCCACCCCCGGGAGTGACCCCAGCACCGCTTGGCGCGGCGGTCGCGGCACCGGTGGCGACGGCATACCCTTCGCGGCGCGAAGCGTAGCGGATGATATAGGTCGGCCAGATGCGATTGTCGTGTCCTGGGAGATCGAGCTCGGCCCCGTCGAAGATCCGCTCGTCCTCCGAAGAGCGCATCGACTTCTCGGAGACGTACTGCACGAATCCGAGCCATTCGCGATCAGGCGCCGTGACGCCGAAGAAATTCTTGCGTTCCGGCGTGAAGCCGAGGAACTCGCGGGGCAACGGAGCCGTGTGCAGCGCGGCCAGGACGAAGGCCATCGTCACGTAACCGGTCATCAACGCAAAACCGAAGCGGCAAACGTCGTAGAGACGACCGTGAACAGCGATGAAGTTCGGCGCGATTTTCTCCGACATCAGCCGCAGCAAGAAGACGCCTAGAGCGAACAAGACCATCAGCGAGATAAAGTCGAACCGATAGCCCCAATCCTCGCTCACATTCGCTTGCAGGAGGTTGGCAAGGGGCTCGAAGAAGTTCATCGCCAAGAGGCCGGCGAAGATCACGCTCAAAAAAACAGCCGCGGCTCCCCAGGCCCCCTCGGCCGCCACGTTCCACGTCACGAGCGCGACGATGATCAGCAATGCAAAATCGATCATGATTGCGAACCTCGGTCCCGAGTCGCCTATTTGACGACTCGTTCAAGCTCTTCGACTGAGGTGATTCCCTGCGCCAGCAGCCGAATCCCCTCTTGCTTCATGGTCAACATTCCATTGCGTTTGGCTGCCAGCTTGACTTTCGAGGCGGATGCCTTGTCACGGATGAGGTCTCGAAGCTCGTCGTTGATCACGAGCAGCTCGAACACGCCGGTGCGGCCGACGTAGCCAAGTCCGTTGCATTCCGGACACATTTCGCCGGCGCTGGCTGGCGGCCGGAAAAACTGGTCGATGCGATCCGAAGGAATCTCGAGACGCTCCAGGACCTCGCGCTCGGGTCGGTAGGCTTCACGACACTCCTTGCACAGACGCCGCACCAGCCGCTGTCCGAGCACGGCGGAAAGCGAGTTGGCCACCATGAACGGCTCGACTCCAAGCTCGAGCATGCGGAAAACGGCGGTGATCGAATCGTTGGCGTGGACGGTCGAAAAAACCATATGCCCGGTATTTGCCGCCTGGCAGGCGATGGTGGCAGTTTCACCGTCGCGAATTTCTCCGACCATCAGCACGTCGGGGTCCTGACGCAGGATACTTCGCAGCGAGCTTGCGAAGGTCTGTCCGGCTTTCGTGTTAATTTCGATCTGGTTGACATTGGCCATCTTGTATTCGATCGGGTCTTCGACGGTAATCACGTTGAGCTGGTAGGCATCGACGTCGCGGAGGGCCGCGTAAAGCGTGGTCGACTTGCCCGCACCGGTCGGACCGCAGCTCAAAAGCAATCCATGCGGCTGATGCACGATCTGCCGCATGGATTCCTGCATTTTCTTTCGCATGCCCAGTCCGGCCAGCGAATTCACCGAATTGGACTGGTCGAGAATTCTCAGGCTGAGTTTTTCCCCGTGCCGTGTGCCTTGTGTCGCGGCGCGGAAATCGATCTGTCGACTTTCGAGCCGGGCGCCAAAGCTGCCGTCCTGGCCGCGGCGCTTTTCGGTGATGTCCATTCCGCCCAGGACCTTGAAGATGTTCATCACCGCGTCGCCGACGACGCGATCGAATGGCTCGGTCGGATACATCACGCCGTCGATCCGCAGGCGAACCGACATTTCGTCTTCCTTGGGTTCAAGGTGAATATCCGTGCTGCGGCGGAGGATCGCGTCGTAGACGAGTTCCTTGGCGGCCATGTAACCCTTGGAGTTTTCGACCTGCCGCGTGCGGTTTCGATCGACCTTGCCGCTGGCGTCCGACTTGCCGATGAATTCGATGGGCGGACCTGCGCTCTCGTCGTCTCTACCGCCCCCTCCGAACTTGATTCCCAGACGCGCGGCCCATCGCAGCGCCACGCCGCGAATGTGCTGAGGAGTGAGGATCTTTCCGGACTCGGGCACGCGGCGATTTCGCTCCTGCACGTAGAATCCGAACGGCACGCCGCACGTCAACAACACCGCCAGCACGCCCACGATCCAAAGCGGAGAGGCCAGCGCGATCAGGAATCCGACGACTCCAGTGACCACAATAATCGAGTTCCAGAACTCGGGCCGGACTCTCAGGCCGCGGCTGTCCTCGTCGACGAAGCGGCTGATCCCCACCCAGGCGGCCAGCAATCCCAGGAAAAGGATGAGGGCGATTCGGCTCAGGTATTCGCCGGCATTGGACCCGGGGTTTCCGCGAGAAAACGTGACCGGATTGGGTGGGAATCGATCGGCGGAAGGGGCGGTAGTAGTCGATGCGGTGTCGGTTTTGGCGGTCGATTTTGCGCCGGCGTCCGGCGATTTTGAGGATTGCGCGCACGCGATACGCGGCGCGGCGACAAGTCCCGAGAGAAGCGCACACAAGATGAGCGACCTGCTGCGGGAACCCAAACTGCGACGCAATTTCACGTGGGTGATCTTCCTAGTCGACGAATGTCGAGGACCGCAAGCAACGTTAGAGAATGGCGGCTGCCTTCACGTCGATTCCCTTGATCAACATCTTCAGCTCTTCGACGTTGGGAGAAATCTCGAAGGCCGCCGCCCGACTGATCATATCTTTCTGCAGGAAGGAATACAGACTTTCGTTGAAACGCTGCATCCCTTCATCTTTGCCGATCCGCATGGCGGCCGGAAGTTTTTCGTCTTCTCCTTCGAGAATCAGCTTCCTGACGGTAGGGTTAAAGGTCATGATTTCGACGATCGGCACGCGGCCCGGTCCTTTGCCTTCCTCGCAGATCGTCTTGAGCAGTTTCTGTGCGACGATTCCGCGCATGTTGAAGTCCATGCTGCTCCGCAGGGCTTTGTGCATGTCGTTCGGGAAGAGGTCCAGAATACGGCCGATCGTGCTGGGTGCACTGGAGGCGTGGATCGTTCCGAAGACGAGGTGCCCCGTTTCGGCTGCGTGCATGGCCGTTTCAAACGTCTCCATGTCGCGCATCTCTCCCACCAGCATGATATCCGGGTCTTCGCGGACCGCGTGCTTCATCGCGATCTTGAAATCCTTGACGTCGATGCCCACCTCGCGCTGATTGATCAGGCACTTGTCGGGAGTGTAGACGAACTCGATCGGGTCTTCGATCGTCAGTATGTGCTTGCGCATGTTGTGGTTGATCCAGTTCAACATGCTGGCGATCGTGGTGCTCTTGCCGCTCCCGGTGACGCCGGCCAGCAGGATCATCCCTTGATCGAACTTGCACAGTTGCTCCATGATCGGGGGCAGGAAGAGCCCCTCGAAGTTCGGGATGAACCGCTCGACTTTTCGTGAGACCATCCCGGGGTTGCCCATTTGCATGAGCATGTTGACGCGAAACCGCCAAGGCTCGCCCTCGTGAACGACGACGTAGGAAAAGTCGCAGCCCCCGGTCTCGTCGTAAATCTTCCGGTCCCGATCACTGATCATCGGGTCGAACAATTCCCACATCCGCTCCCGGGTGATCGGCTCCATCTGCAGCTCGCGTAGCGTTCCGCGAACGCGCAGGATCGGGGGCTTGCCGACCTGCATGTGAAGGTCCGAGCCGTTGTGCTTGATGAGCTGCCGATAGATCTTGTCGATTTCGTTGTCGCGCCGTTCCGAGGACTTCACGCGAACGTCTGTCGCTGTCGCCATAATTACTCGCTTATCCCAAATCTTTAACTTGCCAACTGGCGAACGGGCACTCCTCGCTCTGCAAGATAGCGTTTGGTCGCTTCGATGGTATAGGTCCCGTAGTGAAAAATGCTTGCGGCCAGGGCCGCGCTCGCTTTGCCTTCCGTCAGCACCTCGAATAAATGCTGCGGTCCGCCCGCGCCGCCGCTGGCAACGACCGGAATGCGCACGGCATCGGCGACGGCTCGCGTGATTTCGATGTCGTATCCGTTCTGAGTGCCGTCCGCGTCCATCGAAGTCAGTACGATCTCGCCGGCGCCGAGCCGCTCCACCTCCCGCGCCCAGGCGACGGCTTCGAGTCCCGTGGGAATCCGCCCGCCGTTAATGTGCACGTCCCACACCTCGCGACCATCCTGGCGGATTCGCTTGGGGTCGATATTGACGACAATGCACTGACTGCCAAACCGCAGCGCCGCCTCACGCACGAACTCCGGATTTTTGACGGCAGCCGAATTGATCGACACCTTGTCGCAGCCGGCTTTGAGCAGCGTGCGGATGTCGTCCAGCGTGCGAACGCCCCCGCCGACCGTCAGCGGCATGAAAATCACCTCCGACGTGCGACGCACCACGTCGAGCATGATCTCGCGTTCCTCGTGGCTGGCGGTAATGTCCAGAAAGACCAGCTCGTCGGCGCCTTCGGCTTCGTAGCGAGATGCCACCTCCACCGGGTCGCCGGCGTCGCGCAAATCGAGAAAATTAATGCCCTTCACCACGCGCCCGGCATGGACGTCGAGACAAGGGATTATGCGTTTGGCAAGCATGGCCCGTTCACCCTCGAAAGGGCTTGATCCAAATGGGCAATCACTCAAAAGGGGGCCGTCGATGGGTCGCAAATCGGCCGCGGAGCGCATCGGGCAGAGTTGCCCGGCCCTGGCTTTTCAATGTATCTCGCCGCGCTTGTGGTCGTCAACGACTGCTTCGGACTGTGCGTGCTGGCTTGCGGAGGGCCACAAACGCGACGATCGCGGCTCCTGCGCCGACAACGATCGCCAGGGTCCAATAGACAAATCTGGCGATGCTGGCTCCTACCCCTTCGGAGCCGCTGTGCAGCGTTTTGAGGAGGTCGACCGCTCTCCGGCGAACCATTTCGTTGTCGTCGGTGTTCTGGATCCGGATCAAAGCAGATGTAGCGGCGCGCGCCGCGGGCCCGGCATTCTCGAGTCCCTCGATCGCACTCAAACGGACGCCTGGCCGCGAATCCGAGAGCGCCGCCACGAGCCTGTCGGCGGCGCTGGGAGAAGTGCGGGCCATTTCGCCGATCGCCCGGGCAGCTTCGCTGCGCAGCTGGTCATGGTCGCTTTTGAATGCCTCGAACCACAATTCTTCAGCCCGGTTCGATCGGGCCGAACTGTCCATCGCGCGAAAGTTCAATGCGACGGAGAGCCCAAGCGCCACGCAGACCAAAGGGATCAGCCATTTATTGCGCGTCGATTTTTCGAGAGCCTCTGTGGCGAGGCGGGCCGGCAACACAATTCCCTTAGGAGGAGTGAGAGTTCCCTGCGGCGCGGCAGTTTCCGCTGTGCGGGCTCTAGGAGTTGGCGTCCGCGTGGCCGTGCCATCGAGGTCGGTCAGCCGCTTTGCGACCACGAAAGCGCTCACAGGCCGGTCAGCTGGCTCCTTTTGTAAGAGGTCGCCGACCAGCGACTCGAGCGCCATGGGGCAGTCGGAAACAAACTCCGCAATCCGGGGGGGGCGCGCCTCGAGATGCTTGTGCATGACTTCCGCGGGCGTGTCTCCAGTGAACGGGGTACGGCCTGTGAGCATCTCGAAGATCACGCACCCGAGGGCATAGAGGTCGGTCTGCGGCGAAACAGGCGGACGGCCGCGGATTTGTTCCGGTGCCATATAAGGGAACGTGCCCATCGTCTTGCCGGCTGCGGTGATCTTGGTGGCCGCCTCGACCGTGGCCAGCCCGAAGTCGCTCAGCTTGAGTTTGCCCGAGGTGGTCAGCAGGAAGTTCCCAGGCTTGACGTCGCGATGCACGACGCCCCGCTCGTGGGCGTACGCGAGGCCAGAGGCCATTTGCAGGGCGAACTGGACGGCCACTTCCGGGGCGAATTTGCCGCGCTCCTCCAGCAGTTTGTCGAGCGTTCCCCCCTCGACGAGCTCCATCGCGTAGAAGTGCTGGTTCCCTTCGCAGACGCCGCCGAAGGAACGGACAATATTGGGGTGCCTGAGCGTCTTCAGGATTTCCAGCTCGCGCTCGAACCGCGAAAGAATCGTCGAGTTGGCAACGTCGGGGGGCAGCAGTTTGACGGCGACGTGCCGATTATCGACGACGTACCGGGCGCGATAAACCACGCCCATTCCGCCTTCGCCGAGCTTATCGAGCAGCTCAAACGGCCAGATCCACCGTTTTTCCACGACCCGTGTTTCCCGCTGAAAATGTAACCGGTGCAATCCGGCGATTGAATTTCAGGTGCCGCTGCCGAGCCTCCTTCGGCCGAACAGCGGACCCTCGCCGGGCCGGCGCGGCCCCGCGGCGGCCGCTTTTGCCTTGGCACCCAGTCTTTGTGACGTCCCGACCGTCCGATCGAGGCGCTCTCGTCAGACGTGCGTCCTGCAGACCAACGGCGCAAACTCTCCCGCAAGCGCCTTCGCGCTCAGCAGCCCATCGACGGCGGCTGACACGATCCCCCCGGCAAAGCCGGCCCCTTCACCCACGGGGTACAGTCCGGCGATTCCGGGGCTTTGCCTGGTATGCGAATCGCGTTCCAGGCGAACCGGCGAACTGCCCCGCATCTCCGGTCCCACAAGTACAGCATCCTGGAGAAAGTTCCCCTTCCATTTCCGGTCCATGACCGGAAGCCCCCAGCGCAGCGATTCGACCGCCGGCTGCGGGATGATGTGTTCCATATTGACGGGCCGCACGCCGCGTTGAAAGGATGAACGCAATCGCGAGTTCGGATCGGGGCTGCGGCCTGCCAAAAAATCTTCAACGCGTTGAATCGGGCAGCGGTAATCGCCCCCAGCCAGACGGAACGCGGCAGACTCGAACCGGCGCTGCAGTTCCATTCCCGCCAGCGGATGTCGGCTGCCGAACTCCTCTGCGGAGAGCGTAACCACCAGTCCGCTGTTGGCAAACGGGGTGTCGTGCCGCGAGTTGCTCATTCCGTTTGTGCAGAACATCTCGGGCTCGGAAACGCTGGGAATGACATAACCCCCGGCACACATGCAAAACGTGAACACGTCGCGCTGGCCGCGGGCGACCAGGGAGTAGTCGGCAGCGCCCAGCATTTCGAGATATTCGCGGCGGCCGTATTTCTGTCGATTGATCTGCGCCTGAGAATGCTCGATCCGCAAGCCGAGTTGAAAGTCCTTGGGGGACATCGGCACGCCGACATCGTGCAACATACGATAAGTGTCCCGGGCGCTATGCCCGATCGCCAGGACGACGGCCGGCGTTGACACATTTCCACTCGACGTGGCCACGCCGCGCAAGCGTCCTTCCGCGATGTCGAGCCGCTCGACGCGGCAGCCGAAACGGTATTCCCCTCCCAATTCTTCGATCTTGCGACGGAAATTGCGGCAAATCATCGGCAGCCGGTTGCTTCCCAGATGGGGCCGATAGTCGTAGACGATCGAGGGGCGCCCACCGCACTCGATCATGCGATCGAGGACCCAATCGACGTCCGGTCCACCCAGTCGGCAGGTCAGTTTGCCGTCGCTGAAGCAGCCCGCTCCCCCTTCCCCGAAGAGATAATTGTTTTCGCAATCGAGTGGGCCGCCACGGTCGAAGTCCCGGACGGCGGGCACGCGTTCCTTCACGGCGCGGCCCCGCTCGAGAATCAAAGGGGCGTACCCACGCAGCGCGAGGTAATAGCCCGCCAGCATTCCGGCTGGCCCCGAGCCGACGACCACCGGCCTTTCGCGCAGCGGCTCACGGCCGGGAGACGGTTCATCGAAGCGGCGCGGCGAAAACCACTGCACATCGTCGGACGATGGCTGCCGCTGCAATTTGGCGAACCGCTTCGGTTCATCGGGGACATCGACAACGGCCGAATAGACAAACTGTAAATCCCGAGGCGAACGGGCGTCCAGGCTCTTGCGCAGAATTCGCCAGCGCGTGAGTTCGTTTGATTTGAGCCCAACGCGACGTGCGATTGCCTCGGCGAGGGCCGTTTCCGGTTCTTCGACCGGCAAGCGGATGTTCGAAACTTTGAGTGGCATGTGGCCCGTAGATGCGGTTTTGACAGGAGCCGACGCACTTCATTTTATCTCCGAAGCGCGGTCGCCGACTAGGACCCGCGCCTGGGAAGATCCCAAGTGCGAATAAACTGCACATCGTGCTGAACGGAATCGAAGGACAGCGGATTGCTTATCCCGCGCGGCGCACCGGCGAGCCGGCTCCGACCAGGGCGTCTTCGTCCAATCGAGTCCAAACCCCAATTTCCGCCAGAAAGCGGAACGTGTCACGAGCGCAAACGCTCCATGAGAACTGCTGGGAGTGCTCGTACGCGGCAACCGCCAGACGTCGCCGCAATTCTGCCTCGTGGAACAGCTGGCGCAAAGCCTCTCCGATCTGAGACGTACTCAAGGGATCGAAATACACGCCGGCTGGCCCCAGGATTTCGGGCATGGGAAGCCGGTTTGAGCAAGCGATCGGCAACCCCGACGCCATCGCTTCGAGCACGATGTTCGGGAGGTTCTCGCAAGTGGAGGCAAACACGAAACCGTCGGCTGCCCGATAGCAGCTGGGCAAATCGGCGTGAATCAAGGGTCCGACATATTGCAAGTATTGACCCTGCGGGTCACGGGTGCGCAACACGCGGCGCAGACGCCTCCCGGCCGGCGCGTATGCGTCCCCAACGAACTGGATCGCGATCGGCAGCCCGGCCTTTCGCAGGCGGGCGACCGCCTCCGCAACGTTCCACTGATGTTTGTAGACGTCGACAATTGACACGTAGAGCAGCCGCATCGGATTGTCCGCGGTGAAATCTGTCGCCGCGCGCTGAGGGCGCGGTTTCGCGAAGAATCGCGATTCGATGCCGTGCGGAATGACCGTCGTTTGGCCGCGCAGCGGTCCGGTGACTTGCAGCACCGAGTCACGCGCGAATTGAGTCAGGAAGATCACGCCGTCGGCGATCTGGAACGATTTTCTTTGAGCTCTTCGCAGAATTGCCAGCCGCAACGACATCCGCGAAAAACCGTACCGCCACATTTCCCCCAATTGAAAGGGCAGCATGTTGCGCGACATGGTCACTACGGGATGAAAGCGATCCGTGCACAACCCGCCAGGGGCAAACAAGACATCGCATTCATCCCGCGCGCAACGCGGAAGCGTGAGGCGTCCCCAAGCGATCCGCGAAGCCAGCGACCGTTCCAGCTCGGGTGGGTTCGATTTGACCAGCCAAGGTCGGTCGGCAAGCTGCCAGAGGGCGGAGCGGGGCCCCCAAACAACGACGCGCTCCACTCCCGTCTCGGCCACATCGACGTGCGACAACAGGGCCGCCAGATGGGTTACCCCTCCCCCGCCGCGCAAATTCGATGCATCGATCCCGACTCTCATGTCGATTCTCAATGGAGAGGCGACGAAAATCGCGGAAAAACCGTGCCGAGTGTTACCACAACAAATCACCCGAGACAACGCCGACATCCCATCTTGCGTGAGTTGTAGCGATTTGATACCAACCACCCGCTTTGGGCGCGACCAAAGGATTGGGGGGCGCGAATGTGTGGCATTGCAGGCCTGGTGGGTGATTTTGTCCCAGGCCTGATCGATCGCATGAACGCTGCACAGGCGCACCGTGGCCCCGACGGTTGCGGTGTCTTTGAATCTCCGCGCTCGCAAATCGCGTTGGGCCATGTGCGGCTCGCGATCCTCGACTTGTCCGAGGAGGCTGCGCAGCCCATGACGTCCGCCGACGGACGTTTCACGCTGATCTACAACGGCGAAATCTACAATTACCGCGAGCTGCGAGACTCTCTCGCGCACAGCGGCGTGCCGCAAACGTCGTCAGGCGATACTCAGGTCCTGCTCCACGGCCTGATGCGCTGGGGAGCTGCGTTCGTCGAGCGACTCAACGGGATGTTTGCTTTCGCTTTCTGGGACGATCGGGAGCGCGAGCTGCTCCTGGCCCGCGATCCGCTCGGCATCAAGCCGCTCTACTACACGGAGCCACGGGCGGGGTCTCTGCTTTTTGCCAGCGAGGTCAAGGCGCTCTGCGCCCATCCGGACGTTCACCGCGAGCCGGACTTTCGGGCGATCCTCCAACACCTGACGTTTTGCCATTCGTGTTCGGAGCGAACCGCGCTCGCGGACATCCGCCGGTTGCCTCCAGGGAGCCTGTTACGCTGGCGGGCACGTCACGCGCAAATCGAGGTCCGGCAATTTTGGCGTCCACAATTCAGTGACGCGTCGCGACAGGCCGACCCCTCGGATATCCGCCGGCTGCGGTCTGAGGTCGTCAACGCGACGCGGCGGCAGTTGGTCTCGGACGTTCCGGTCGGGTCGTTCTTGAGCGGCGGGCTCGACAGCAGCTTGATCACGGCGATCGCCGCGGGGGCCTCTGATCGCGACGACGCATTCCGCAGCTACACGATTACTTATCCGGCCAGGTCCAATCGGCTCGACCGCGCTCATGACGACGCGCCTTATGCGCGACGATTCGCGTCGTCGTTGGCTCTCGATTTTCATGAGGTCGAAATCGGCCCGCAGATCGCAAGCCTGTTGCCGCAGATCGTCTACCACCTCGACGAGCCAATTTCCGATCCGGCCGCAATCACCTGCTACTTGATTTGCCGGTTGGCGCGCGAGCACGGCACAAAGGTCCTTCTCTCGGGGCAAGGAGCTGACGAGTTGTTCGGAGGCTACCCGCGCTACGCCGTGCTGCGGACGCTCGGCTGGCTCGACCGGGCTCCGCGAGTGGTGGCGACCGGCTTGGCGCAGTGCTCACACTTGTTGCCCGGCGCATTGGGCGGCTCTGTCGGAGCCGCCCTGCGGCGAACGAAGCGCGTGCTGCACGACGTTCATCGCTCTCGGGATGAACGCTTCCTGGCCTATTGCATGGCCACCGCCGATTCGACGGTCCAGAGCCTTCTCCAGCCGGCGCTGGCTGGCTCGCTTTGTGATGTCCGAGCGGACGCGGATTGCCTGTCGCGGATGAAATCCGGTGGATTGGGCGAGATCGATCGCTTTCTCGAGCGAGACCTGAGCGTCTATCTCCCCAATCACAATTTGCTCTACACGGACAAGATGGGCATGGCTGTCGGCGTCGAGGCCCGAGTCCCGTTGCTCGACCAGGAGCTGGTCGCGTTCGCCACGTCTCTCTCCGCGGCGCAAAAGCTCGAGCCCGTTCCCAAGGCGATCTTGCGTCACGCGGCCCGCGGACTTGTGCCCGATGAAATCATCGATCGGCCGAAAGCCGGTTTCGGCGCTCCCTATCGGTACTGGCTGCGGCATGACCTGGGCTCGATGTGGAACGACCTGATGGGCCCGTCGTCCGTCGAATCGCGCGGTTGGTTTCGGTCCGACATCGTTGAGCGATTGCGGCGTCGGAGCCAGGCGGGCCGGGCTGACTATTACATGTTGCAGTGGGCCCTCCTGACTTTGGAGATCTGGGCCCGCGAATTCATCGATCACAACCCGGCATCGGCCGCTCTGCGGTCGCAAAAGCCGCGCTCAATACATTCAGGACTCGTCACAGTGGCTTGATCACCAACTCACTTCAGCCTCGGGGGAGCAAAAATGCGCAATCTCGTGCGATGGATCGATGAGAGATTCTATTCCGATTTTCACGATAACTGGGACGACGAACTGTTTCGCCGGACCGTGGTCGAAACCGTGCAGAGGGATTGGACGGTGCTCGACCTGGGCGCCGGCGCGGGGATCGTGCGGCAGATGAATATTCGCGGCCGAGCTCTGCGCGTGTGCGGCATCGACCCGGATCCGCGCGTCCTCACTAATGCCGCCCTTGATGAGGGAAGAGTCGGCGTCGCGGAGAACATCCCGTTCGATGACAACAGCTTCGACGTCGTTTTTTCCGACAACGTTCTCGAACACCTAAAGACGCCGCTGGCCGCCTTCCGCGAAGTGTGGCGGACGCTCAAACCGGGGGGCACCTTCCTGTTCAAGACGCCGAATCGACTCCACTATGTGCCCCTCTTGGCGCAACTCACGCCTCACGCAGCCCACGAGTTTGTCGGGCGGCTGCGAGGCCGCGCGGAGGCCGACACCTTCCCGACGCACTATCGCGCCAACACGCCGGCCGCCATTCGACGCCTGGCCCGGAGAGCCCATTTCACGGTTGATGAAGTGCGGCTCATCGAGGGGCGTCCCGAATACTTGCGAATGACCGCTCTCACCTACGTTGCGGGCCTCGCCTACGAGCGGCTGGTGAATTCGGTTCCTCCTCTTTCGCAGTTTCGGGTCGTGATGATCGGGCGCCTCACCAAGCCGATTTGTGGCGGACCTCGCAGCGAACGCCGATTCGAGCACGTGGCCAACAATTGAGGAATCCGTCCGAAGTTCGCGAGCCGGATCATGCACGTTTTGTTCCTTTCGCATTACTTCCCGCCGGAGGTCAACGCTCCGGCCACGCGAACCTACGAGCATTGCCGGCGTTGGGTCGCGTCGGGGCACGAAGTGACCGTTATCACCTGCGCTCCGAACTGCCCGACGGGAATTGTCGCGGAAGGTTACAAGAATTCGCTTTTGAGTCGTGAATGGGTGGATGGCATCCGCGTACTGCGCGTTTGGACGTGGCTGTCGCCTAATAGGGGCTTCTTGGGGCGCACGATTAACTATTTGAGTTACATGTTCTGTGCGACGCTCTGCGCACTGGGTGTCCGCCGCGTCGATGCGATCGTGGCGACTTCTCCGCAGTTCTTTTGTGGTTGGGCGGGGGTTTTGTGCCGCTGGTTCCTGCGTCGACCGCTGCTCTTGGAAATTCGCGACATCTGGCCCGAGTCGATCGTCACCGTGGGCGCGATGAAGCGTTCGCCCATCATGCGCGTGCTCGAAATCCTCGAGCGGCAAATGTATGCCACTGCCCAGCAGATTGTGACCGTTGGCGACGGCTATCGCGACCAACTGGTTCTCCGCGGCGTTGCCGACGAAAAAATCGCCGTGGTGCCCAATGGCGTGGACGTTTCGCAATTCGTGCCGGAACCGCCCGCCCGGCAACTGCGCGCTCAGTGGAGGGGCGACAAGCGATTCGTCTGCGCGTATATCGGGACGGTGGGTATGGCTCATGGACTCGACGTTGTCGTCCGCGCCGCCCGCAAACTGAAGTCAGTCGGCCGCGACGACGTCGTGTTCTGGATTGTCGGGGACGGCGCCGAACGAAGCCGTCTCGAAAATATTTGCCGCGAGGAAGGACTCGACCAGATCGTCTTCACCGGCCTCGTGCCGAAAGCAAAAATCGCGGAGGTGATTGCCAGTTGCGACGCCTGCCTGGTTCATCTGTGCAAGACCGAACTTTTCGAGACGGTGATCCCCTCGAAGATCTTCGAGATCATGGCGATGAACGTGCCCATCGTGATGGGAGTCCGTGGCCAGGCGCAACGGATCGTTCTTTCGGGTCGCGGCGGTGTCGCGATGACGCCGGAGGATGAAGAGTCGCTCTTGGCGGGGATCGAAGCGATTGCCCGCGACCGTGTCTCGTACCGCCACGGACGCGATTACGTCGCCCGCCACTTTGATCGCGACGTATTGGCGCGACGGCTGCTCGGAGAACTCAGTGCGATGATCGCTCCGACTCCGGCGACGATTCCATTTCCGGTGCCGGTTCCGGAGGCGACCTCGATCGCAAGTGCCGAGACGGCCGCCGATGTCGCAGCCGACAAGCGCGCGGCTGCCTAGCGGACCGGCCTTTCTCAGGTCGTGCCGCGCCATCCTTTGAGCTGACGTGCCGCCGGCCCAGCTCAAGTCAGCGCGGCGTTGCGCCGACTCGGATCGGTCGTGATTTGCGTCAGCCGGCCTCGGATCGTGTTGCGAAGCGCGTCGACAAAGTAGAATGTCGACAAAGAGATTGAATTCTGAAACAAAGGCGGACGCGGCTGGTCTGCCCCCGTCCACTTCGCTCAGCCGCGCTCAAATCGTATGCGACAGTTCACAATCCACGCCGATGATCCGGCGCGCCCCGACGTTCGGCGGCTGATCGAGCAGCTCGATGCCTTCTTGACCGCATTGTACCCGCCGGAGAGCAATCACCTGTTGCCCATCGATGGTCTGCGGCAACCGAACGTAACCTTTTTGACGGCTCGCCTACCCGACCGGGTGATCGGCTGCGGAGCACTCGTCAACCACGACGGCGAATACGGAGAGCTCAAGCGGATGTTCGTGTTGCCGGAGTTCCGCGGGCTGAAAGTTGGCCGGCGCATCCTGCAAGAGCTGGAATCGCGGGCGCGGTCATTCGAGTTGCCCGTGATCCGTCTGGAGACCGGCATTTCGCAACACAGTGCGCTTGCTCTTTATGAAGACTCGGGCTATCGGCGGATTGGCCCCTTTGGGGCTTTCCAAGAGGATCCTCTGTGCGTGTACCTGGAAAAGCAACTGCTCTAGTCTGCCCCGATCGCCACTGGACGCGAGGAGAAGTCGATGCGTCGAAGATTTGCAATTCTAGCGGCCCTGGTTGTCGCGTCGTTGTTCTTCGGCCTTGCTGATAAGACGTTGTCTGTGCCACCCCGCAAAGTTCACCGCAATGCGTCGTCGACTCCGCAGGAGCATGTCTCCGCGGTCGTGGATGCCGGCAATCACTTTGCCTTCGACTTGTATGAACGCCTTCGAAGCGCCGAGGGGAATCTGTTTTTTTCGCCAGCCAGCATTTCGGTGGCGCTGACGATGACGTACGTCGGCGCGGCCGAAAACACCGAGGCGGAAATGGCGAAGGTCCTGCATCTGCAAATGCCGAAGGCACAGCTGAACGAGGAAATGCGGGCCGTTTTGTCGTCGTGGAAGACGTCGGACAAGAAACAGGGGTACCGCCTCGAAGTCGCCAATCGACTGTGGGGTCAGGAAGGCTTCAAGTTCCTGGCGGACTATCTCCGCGTGACGCGCGAAGACTTCGGCGCCGAGCTGGCCAGACTGGACTTCAACCAGCCCGAGGCTGCTCGCGAAACGATCAACAAATGGGTCGAGGACAACACGCAAGACAAGATCAAGAATCTGATTCCCTCGGCCAGCGCCGTGAAGGGCGCCCGCCTCGTCCTGACCAATGCCGTTTATTTCAAAGGAGACTGGCGCGAACAGTTCAACAAGAGCCGCACGAAGGACGAGAGCTTCCACGTCTCGGCAACTCACAAGGTCCAAGCTCCCTTGATGAACGAGCAGCACCACTTTCAATACGCCGAGGAAGACGGCGTGCAGCTGCTCGAATTGCCTTATGGGGATGGCAGCCTTTCGATGGTTGTGCTGTTGCCGAAGAAGATCGACGGCCTCGCGGAACTCGAAGAGAAGCTGACTGCCGCCAGCTTGGAGAAATGGCGTGCCGACGCCCAATCGCGAGACGTGATCGTATTCCTGCCCAAATTCCGGACGACGGCCGAATTCCAGCTCGAGGGCGTTTTGAAATCGTTGGGAATGGCGTCGGCCTTCGATCCGTCGAGCGCCGACTTTTCGGGAATGGACGGGAAGAAAGACCTGTTCATTTCTGCCGCGCTGCACAAAGCTTTTGTCGACGTCAACGAAGAGGGGACAGAAGCTGCAGCGGCGACCGGCGTCGTGGTCAGGGCGATGGCGATCAGAAGGACCCAACCGCCCGCCGTTTTTCGGGCCGACCACCCGTTCGTGTTCTTGATCCGAGACAATAGAAACGGCGCGATCCTCTTCCTCGGCCGCGTGGTGGATCCGACCAGGTGATCGTTGCGGTCGCGGGGCTCTCTCAGACCGGCACGCCTTCGATCACGCTGACGTCGGCTGCAGTCGGGACGATCCGCGCGAGCCGGAACCCGGCCTTGCCGAACAGATCGTGGTATTCCTGCGCGGTCCGCTCCTGACCGCCCGGGATGACCATCATCGTCACGTCGAGCAGCTTGCCAAAGAAAGGCTCGTTGCCCGGCGGAATCACGCTCTCGACGACGAGCAAGCGGCCGTCGTCGCGGATGGCGCGGCGCACATTGGCCAGGATGCGGATGGCTTTGTCTTCGTCCCAGTCATGGATGATGTGCCGCAGCACATAGGCGTCGACCCCGCCGGGAACGGATTCAAAAAAGCTGCCTGCGACGAGGTGCACGCGATTGGCAAGCCCGGCCGCCTCTACGGTGGCTCCTGCCCGCTCGATCACGCCCGGGAGATCGAAAAGTGTCCCGTGAATCTTCGGATGTCGCTTGAGGATTCCGCAGAGCGTGCTGCCGTTGCCGCCGCCGATATCGGCGATTGAGCTGAACACCGAGAAGTCGTAAGCGTCGAGCATGGCGGACGTCTCGCGCCCGTGCACGCCGACCATCGCCTTGTCGAAGAGGGCGGCCTGCTCGGGATTCTGCGAGAGGAACTCAAACACCGGCATGCCGTAGATTTTGTCGAAGGCGATCTTTCCAGTGCGGACGCTGTAAAGCAGTTCACCCCACGCGGAATAGTGCTCTTCCCCCATCATGACGGCCATGGCCCACTGCGAACCGGGAACGTCTTGCCGCAATAGCTCGGCGGCCGGCGTGAGTGCGAATCGCTGCCCCGGTTCCTCCGCGAAAACACCCAGGCTGGCCAGTGCCCGCAACAGCCGGAACAGAGCCGGGCGATGCGTGCCGGTTCGACGGGCCAGCTCCTCGATCGACTGTGGCCCGCTGGCCAGCAGATCCGCGATGCCGAGCTTGGCAACCACGTAAACGCACCGCGCATGCCAATAGCCGCTGATGAGCTGATTCAAATGCTGCTGAGGCGTCGGAGCCATTTCGGTCTTTCTGTTCGCAGAGGGGTTGCACGCAGACGCAGTTGCGCCGCTGACGGTGACTGTGGCACTCTCAAAACGCAAATGAGAGCGGGCGTATTCTACGCAGCCGGCTTGCGACCTCGGGCAACCAAATGCCCAAATCGGCCGATTTCCACGCCTTCGAGGCCAGCGTGCCGCGTCCATTTGGCGAGCGCTCGTGGCGTTTGCGGTTGGTCATAGGCCGGGGCGAGCATGTCGAAGGTGTCCAGCACTGCCCACTCGTGCAGCTGTTTTTGATTGAGTCCGTAGATTCCCTCGTAATTCGCGATGGGCAACACCCGCCGAGCGTAAGGGCCGATCGCGGGAATGCGCCCCACTGCGCGGCTCAAGCCCATCAGCGCCGGCATGCTTCGTTCGACCGCCTGAAACAGACGCTGTTGGGGCACGCGCGTGGTGACCGGTCGCAACCAGTACTTCGTGTGCACGACCTGCCGCCATCCGCCCTGATAAACGTCGACGGCCAGCCGTCCCCCTGATTTCAGGTGCCGCGGCAGCGACAGAAAGGCCTCGCGAGGATTGGGCGTGTGTTGCAGGACCCCCAGGCAGTAGATGGCGTCGAAACATCCCTCGGCAAAGGGCAGGGCGTACACGTCCGCTTGGATGACATGCAGATTCGGATGCCCCGGGAAATTTGCGCGGCACGCGTCGACGGCGCTCGAGTAGTCGACTGCGAACACCGTGGCGCCGCACGAAAGGGCGACTTCGACAAATCGCCCGGCTCCGCAACCGATATCCAAAACAGCCTTGCCCACAAGCGATTCGGGCGCCCAGCCGGTGGATTTCAAAAATCGATCGCGGCTGATGGTCTGGCCGGAATGGCTGTCGAGCTGCGTCTTACGAAATTGGTTCCACTGAAAACCAAAATTGTCCGCATAATTCTCAACGGGCACGAAACGCGGAATGCCCGCCACGATTGGATGTCGCGCGGCACAGCTGGAGCAATTCAAGACGCCGGCTTCGATTTCGCCGCTCTGCAATTCGGCCTCCGACAGCGACAGCGTGCTTTTGCATTGCGGGCAGCGGAGCAACGCGACCAGAGAATTCTTCACGACAAGTACTCCTGTGCCCAGAGTTCCAGATTGAAAAGCGCGTAGAGGCGATTGGAGAATTTTGCCGCTCCCGACCGGTGGGCCGCGACGAGTTGCGCGACCGCCTCAGGCCGGAACCAGCCACGGCGGCGGATCCGCTCGGGGCTCAGCGCATCGGTCAACAAGTCGCCGGCCGCCCCGCGAAACCAGGCGTCGAGCGGGACGTTGAACCCTTGCTTGGGCCGTTGGAGCAATTCGGGAGGCAAGAGGTCGGCGGCGACCCGCCGGAGCAAGTGCTTGAGATCGCGGTCCCGCGAGCCGGGGACTTTCTGACGAAACGGCAAACGGAACAGAAATCGGGCAAGATCGCGGTCAAGTAGCGGGCAACGGGCTTCGATAGACGCCCCCATGGTCATACGGTCGACTTTGGCAAGCATTTCATCCGGCAGCCAGACCGCCACGTCGAGGCGGTTCTGCACGGCCGCTGGCTCCAGCTCGCGCGAGCGGTCGACGTGCCGTTCCAGCACGGCCGTCGTCGTGCCCGAAACCAGATCGGCCAGATCGTCGGAGTAAAGTGCCCGTTTCTCATCGTGGGAGAAGGCGCTTCCCCAGCCGAGCCGCCTGGAGACGTCCGGCCGACGGGCGTTCAAGACAAACCGCGTAATGCGACTGCGCAGGGCCCCGGCGCGGCCGTCAATCCGACGTCCGAGCGTTCCGGCCGCCGTGAGAATCAGCGAATCGGCGACGCGCGGCAAGCGGCGGAACGTGGTGGCCCACCGCTCCCAAAGGTAGTGCGAGTAGCCCCCGAACATCTCGTCCCCGCCGTCGCCGGTCAACACGACCGTCAGCCGTTCGCGCGCGGCCCGCGCGATCAGCAGCGTCGGCATCGCCGAGGAGATTCCAAACGGTTCGTCCGCATACCGGACCAGTTCGTGGACGATCGAGACGACGTCGGGCTTCAGCAGCAGCTCGGTGTGGTTGGTCCGGCAATGCGCGGCGAGACGGCGGGCGAACGGCAGCTCGTTATGCGTGCTCGGGCCCTCGAATCCGACCGACAGCGTCTTGACCGGCTGTTCGGTCAGGCGGGACATGATCGAAACCACGAGGCTCGAATCGAGGCCGCCGCTTGAAAAGGCACCGAGTGGAACTTCAGCGATCAGCCGCTTCTCGACGGCCCGAAACAAGAGTCGGCGCACCTCGTCCACCGCTTCCTGCTCCGGAATGGGGGCCTCGGCCGATGGCGGCTCGCAGCTGAAGTAGCGTTCGATTTTCGGTCCGTGCTCGTCGACGAGCATCCAGTGGCCGGCCGGCAGCTTGCGGATCGATTTAAAAATGCTCCACGGCGCGGGGATTACCAAGAGCGACAGATAGTGGTGCAGCGCCTCGAAGTCGATTTCCCGTGAGACGCGGGGATCTTCGAGAATCGGTTTGATTTCCGAGCCAAAGACCAGGCCTTCACCGAGGTTGGCATAATAAAGCGGCTTCTTGCCGAAGGGGTCGCGGGCGAGAAACAGCCGGTCCGCGCCCGGAATGCGGCCGTCGTAAATCGCGAAGGCGAACATGCCGTCGAGATGTTCGACGCATTGCGGGCCGAACTCCTCGTACGCGTGCACGATGACTTCGGTGTCGCTTTTGGTTCGGAAGCGATGCCCTCGACGAATCAGGTCCTGCCGGAGCTCGCGGTAGTTGTAGATTTCGCCATTGAAGACGATCTGGATGGTTTCGTCCTCGTTGGCGATCGGCTGTTGGCCGCCGGCAAGATCTATGATTCGCAATCGCCGCATCGCCAGCCCGACGCGATCGCCAACGAAGAAGCCATCCTCGTCGGGCCCTCGGTGAACCAGGGTGGCGTTCATCCGCGCAAGCCTTCGTTCATCGACGCGCGTCGATGAGGCATATTCGAAGACTCCACAAATGCCGCACATAATCCCCCCCTCGCGCTTCGTGTCGCCGTCTCTAAGGCTGCGTCAACGCGCCCACCATCGACTTGATCCCACTCTGTCGCGCACCTCGCATCAGGTTTGTCAGCTTCTGGCGCTCATCCGCCGTCAAGAACCCGGTCGCGCAGAGTAGGGCCGGATACGCCAGCACCAGGAGGACCTTGATCGGACAGACAATAAACAGACCGAGGTGCGCCGGAATGCTTCGTGCCAGCACGATCAGGAGCGCGCCGGCAAGTCCCGCGTGCGCGAACCGCCGGACGTCAAATTCGATCCGATAAAACCGGCGCGAAAAATAGACGTGCAGGGCGTTCCACAGCACGAACGAGGTCAGCGTCGCCCAGCCCGCGCCCAGCAGCCCGAATTGCGGGACCAGCGCCAGATTCAGACCGATGTTTGCGGCCGCGCTCGTAATCGCAATTCCCGAGATATACGCGGGCCGATTTCCCAGGCTGATCCCGGCCTCGGTGAAAGCCGCCAGTCCCTGCAAAGCTTGGGAAAAAGCTAAGAGCGGCACGATGACGGCGGCCGCGGCAAATTCCGGTTTGCCCCAGGCGAGAACCCGAATCGCCTCGTGGCTGAAGACCGACAAAAAGACCACCAGAGCGACGCTGGCCGCGCTGACATAGGTCGTCATCTGCCGCACGAACGCGCGCTGCCGATCGGGGCTGGCTTCCATTCGGCGAATGGTGGGCCACACTCCGCCGATCACGGGCGTGCCGATCGCCAGTGTCACCAGGTTGCCGATGTTGCAGGCGAACGAATAAAGACCCACTTCGGTGGTGGTCTTCAAGAACTGCAGGACGTACCGGTCCCCCGCAATGATCAGGATGTTGGAGTACCCCGACGGAAGCGCCGCGTAGCCGAATCGCAATGGCTCGCGAAGCACGGCCCAACTCAGCTTCGGCCGCAAGTGGCCGCGGAGCACGGGGACGCAAAGCAGCGTCTGGCACAAGAGCCCCGACGCCTGACCGATGATCACCGCGTTGACGCCCAGACGCGTGCACGTCAAAAGCGCGATCGAGACGATGCCTGTGGCGAGCACTCCCAACAGCGAGGCGACGTTAAAAATCCTGGCCCGCTCGAGCAGCAGGACAAAGACGCCCGAGAGGGAGGTCGTGATCGAGAAGGCTACCCAAAGTCCATGCAAACGCACCGTCGCCGCTAATCCCGCGCTTTTGAACAGCCAGCGGTCGACTGTCGCGCCGGCCAGATAGTAGACGAAAACCACCGCCAGCGCGTTGGCGATCACAAAGAGCATCAGATTGAACAGCAACACGTCGCGGCGATCGACATAGTCGGGGCGGAAATAAAACCGCTGCAGCGCGTAGCCCACCGGAGTTTCGACCGAGCGCAACACCAGCGTGCCGCTGATGACCAACAGCGCCAGCACGCCAAAGTCGCTCGGCGAGAGGTAATGCGCCCAGACGGCAAACAGCAGAAAGTTGAGCGCCTGCCGGCTGATTCCGGCAGCAGCGTAGCGGGCCGACAAGAGCAGCGTCCGCTTCGATTCCCCCTCCATGGAGAACGTCCTCATTGTTTGCCCGGACGGCAAACTCGCAGCCCGAAAGCTGCGTGAAAATAGGAATTTGGCGTAGATGTGTCAAGATGCCCGGGATTCGATCGATTCAACACGGCCGCTCTGCGCGGCTTTCCCGGAGCCGTTTCTTAAGCGAGCCTATCGAACTTGTGCATCCTCGCCCGTGAGCAAGTTCGGGAAACTGACTGGCAAAAGATCCC
>DASPSM010000182.1:0-2574 GCA_035623955.1 Planctomycetaceae bacterium | reverse complement strand
GCTGTCAAGCGCTCCCTTTTAGCGCATTTGCAACCGCTTCGTGACGAAATCTCACTGCTGCAAAGCGACCTTCTCGGAAACAAGGAGCGTGAGATACTCGAAGCCGCCCATGCGTTGCAGCCTGTGTATCGGTCTCAGGGTGCAGTCATCGTGGTGTTGCCGGAAATTCGCATCGAGGATCGTCGTCAGTCACACTGGGCTGCACTGCGTCAATGGCTGAAGAAGCATCCCGCGAAGGCCGCAGTCGTCGAGGACAAGGGCGACCGGATGACTTTGCGCGTTGTTTCGGGGGATGGTAGGGACGCGATTGATCTTGCGAACCAGCTGACCTCCGAACTCGACGTCGAAGTGGCGCAACCGCGATTTCTGCGAATCGTAGGCCGCCCCAATCTGAGCTGATGGGGGCTGCGTGTTCAGCGTTGCTCGAGGCGTGCGAAGGTAGGGGCATTTCGTTAAGGTTGAGATCGGCACTCCTTGCCGCGCCTTGTTACCCGCCCGTGCTTCCTCGCTCCTTTGCAGGCTTTTCATGCGCTTAACCGTGCTTTCGGCCGCTCTCTTTATCGCTGGATTTGCACTTGCATCATCGGCCTGGGCTGCCCCCCCGTTCGAGCTGCATAAGGGGGACCACGTTTGCCTGATCGGCAACGCGCTGGCCGAGCGGATGCAGCATTCGAGCTGGCTCGAGACGCTGATCTACGCCCGCTACCCGCAATACGACCTGGTGTTCCGCAACCTGGGTTACGGCGGCGACGAGGTCAACGGTTATCGCGATCTCTACAGCCGCATGCGGTCGATGGATTTCGGCTCGCAGGATCAGTGGCTCGCCGGCGACGCCCCGATCCCGCAGCCGAACAAGCTCAATCCCGGTGCCCCCGTCCGGCAGAACCGCTTCGAGTTCACGAACACGCGGGCCGACGTGGTCTTTGTCTTTTACGGCTACAACGAATCGTTTGCCGGGGCGGCAGGACTCGAGAAGTTCAAGCAGGATCTTGATCGATTCATCAAGCACACCCGCGCCCAACGGTACAACGGCAAGTCGCCTCCGCGGATTGTGCTGTTCTCGCCCATCGCGCACGAAAACCTGGGCGACCCCAATCTTCCCGATGGTGCAGAGGACAATCGCCGCCTCAAGCTCTACACCGAAGCGATGGCCGAGGTCGCGAAGGCCGACGGCGTCACCTTCGTCGATCTCTTCACGCCGACGCTCGCGCGGCTCTCGCAGTCATCAGGTCCGAAATTGACGATCAACGGAATCCATCTGAACGAAGCGGGGGACCGCTTTGTCGCGGGCGTCGCTTATGAGGCGCTCTTTGGCGAGGCGCCGAGCTTGGACGACGCGCGCCTGGCGAGCCTGCGGAAAGCGATCAACGACAAAAACTGGTACTGGTTCAACCGCTATCGCACACCCGACGGTTATTCGACCTACGGCGACCGCGCTTTTCTGCGATTTGTCGACGGCCAGACAAATTACGAAGTGCTGCAGCGCGAGCTGGAGATCATCGACCTGATGACCTCCAACCGCGACAAGGTCGTCTGGGCCGCCGCACAGGGTCGGCCGATCAAACCCGACGATTCGAATCTCCCCGATTTCATTCCGGTTGTGACGAACAAGCCGGGGCCGCTGCCCGGGGGCAAGCACGTCTTCCTAAGCGGTGAGGAAGAAATCAAGAAGATGACCGTCCACAAAGGGATGAAGGTCAACCTCTTCGCCTCGGAGGAGCAATTCCCCGAGCTGGTCAATCCCGTGCAGATGGCCTTCGACACGCGGGGACGGTTGTGGGTCTCCGGCTGGCACAGCTATCCGCACTGGAAACCGAAAGACCCGGTCGACGACAAGCTTTTGATTCTCGAAGACACCAACGGCGACGGGAGGGCCGACAAGTGCACGGTCTTCGCCGGCGACCTGCGGAATCCGACCGGCTTCGAGTTCTGGAACGGCGGCGTGTTTGTCGCACAGGGGCCCGACATCCTGTTCCTCAAGGACACCAACGGCGACGATCACTACGACGTGAAAGAACGCGTGATCCACGGAATGGACACGGCCGACACGCATCATACGGCCAACAGCTTCACGCTCGATCCGGGCGGGGCACTCTACTTCCAGGAGGGCACGTTCCACCACACGCAGGTCGAAACGCCCTGGGGCGCGCCGCGCCGCTGTGCCAACGCGGGCGTCTATCGGTATGAGCCGCGGACCCGGAAGTTCGACGTCTACGTCAGCTATCCGTTTGCCAACCCACACGGACATGTGTTCGACGCCTGGGGCCAGGACATCATTGTCGATGGAACGGGCGCCGTTCCCTATCACGGGCCGCTGATCTCCAGCCGACTCGAATTTCCGCAAAAACATCCGTCGGCCCCGCAGGTTTATCAGCAGCGAACGCGGCCCTGCCCGGGGGTCGAGATTCTCACCAGCAAGCACTTCCCGCCTGAGCTGAACGGCAATCTGCTCGTCGCGAACGTCATTGGCTTTCAGGGCATTTTGCAGTACCACATGCGCGACAAAGACTCGAGCCTTGGGGCACGCGAGGTCGAGCCGATCGTAAAGTCGAGCGATGAGAATTTCCGACCCGC
>DASPSM010000179.1:0-17512 GCA_035623955.1 Planctomycetaceae bacterium | reverse complement strand
GGCTCGGCATTTTTCGGCGTGACGGGGGTGCTGCTGATCTTTGCCTCGCTGATTCTCGCGAGCCAGACCTGGGGGAACCTCGAACCGCATGAGGACATGAGGCGGCGCTCGGTGACGCTGGGGACGCTGGGGGCCTCCATCATCTCAATTGTGGTGATTGCGATGGTGACGAGCCGTTTCTTGCCGCACGTCCGCGTATTCGACAAGCTCGTGCTGTCGCCGCCGGGAGCCGCCGAATCGCGCCACTTCGGCCCGCGGCTGAAGCCGGAGCTGGCGGGCGACGCGGCCGGCCAGTTCGATCAGCCGCGCTCGCTGGTGGGGCAAGAGGGCACGGCCCTCACGGTCCTGCGACCGGCCGGCAAGGCAAAAATCCACGGCCGCATGATCGACGTCGTCAGCGAAGGCCCGTTCATTCCGGCCGAAAGCCGCCTCGAAGTGATCGAGGTCTCCGGCAACCGCGTGGTCGTGCGTCAGATCGTGTGATGGCGGATGAAACGGTCGGGTGGGCCAAGGCCATTGGCCGCGGTCCCACCGTCTGAAGAGCGAATGACGAAGCGCCGAGTGAGGCTATCGAGCCGCGCGCAATTGTCGGACCTGAGCTAGGCCCCCTCACCCCCGGCCCCTCTCCCGCAAGGGGAGAGGGGAGAAGATTTGCGCACACGGCCTTCTTCTGCAAGGACCAGCGACGCCGACACTCTTCCCCCCTCTCCCCGCATTGCGTCTGCACCGGCGGCTACCGCCGAAGCGGCGGACGCCGGCAAGGCGGGCGAGGGGCCGGGGGTGAGGGGGCTACGCTGTGACGGTCTCCGGATCCGGCGCGACGGGCCGGCGCAGCGGCGGGATTGCCGCCTCGAGGTTCCAGAAGTCGGGCGGCTTGCCGTGCTCGATCAGGAACGCGCGCAGGTCGTCCCGCAGCAGGTGCGAGACCCAGGCCCGCGTCTCCGGCTTCCACTGCGGGCGCTGTCGCACTTTTTGATAGAACAGCGTGCGGGCCACCCGGTCGCGCAGCGAATAGGGGAGGCGATCGACGGCCCGGCGATAGACCCGAATCGAACGCAGGTGCGACAGGAAAGGGGCCGCGATCGTCTTGCCGTCCGATTCGTTCAGCCGCGTATTCCCGGCCGAAACGTCGACATCCGGATCGACTCCCAGAAACTCGAAGCAGCGCTTGAGCACAACCTCCGGCTCGCGGCGAAAATCTTCGTAGAAGATCACGTGGATCGATTCGTCGCCGTAAAACCGGCGATAAGGCTCGAGCTGGCGCGGGTAGTTGGAAGCATCGGTCAAATCGGCGCGATTCAGGAAGACGGCCTTGTTGAAATCGGGATGCGCGTAGTCCGGATGATGGGAGCGGAGCTCGAGCCAGAACGACTCGATCCGGGAAAAGGGCTCACGGACGACGTAGATCAACTTCAGTTCCGGCAGGAATGCGGTGAGCCGCTGGAACGCCTGCGGAAACCGCTCCTTCATCGTGTACCCGTTGGACCCCTCGCCGCGCCACGGCCGCTCGCCTGCCTCGTCGAACAGCGATTCGTACCAGGCCAGGCCGCGCTTGTAGACCCAATCGTCGTTGAAGAACTGCGGCTCCGGCTGGACCATGAAGACGTCCGGATGCCGCCCGAGCAGGGCGCGGATCGTCGTCGTGGCACACTTTGCCGCCCCGATCACGAGATAGTTCGGCTTCATCGGTCCGTTGCCTGGCCCACCTTGGTGTCTTAACCGAGCGTGCGTTGTTTCATACGTCGCAGAGCCCCGTGAAACCAGCGCTTGGCTTTTTCGGCCGGCATCGCCACGGCCCCTTTGAGGAACTCGTCGGGGCGGGCTCGAAAGATCGTGGAATGCGGCTGGCCGCTCCAATGCGCGGGCGCGGCCGTGGTGTAATAGTAAGCGGCAAACGATTTGCGCGACTGGCCCGGCGGACACTTGACGGCCGACACGCCGTGGAAGCTGATTTCGTTCGTCTCGAACAGCACGCAGCGATTGAAGATCGGCAGGTGGGCGTGGTGGCGGACCTTGACGTCGGCGTCCCACAACTCGAATTCGCCCCCCCACTCCGCCGGCCAATTGCGGTTGAAGAAAATCAGCAGGTTGGCCCGCCGGTGCCACTGCTGCTCCGCGAGGAAATTGAAGTCGACGTGCACGTCCAGGTGGCCGCGGGCGGCCGTTTGATGCATCCCGCCCCCGACGAGCTGCGGGTCGGCGAGCAGGTCCGCAATCCCCAGCACGTCAGACAACAGATCCAAGACCTCGCGCGAGGCAAGCAGCTCGTGGAGCTGGCGAATCGGCTCGGGAAACTGCGAGGAGTCGGTGACCTGCACCTTCCCTTTTTCGTTGACAGCCTTGAAGGAACGACCGACCGCCAGTGCCTGTTCGTAAGGGGGAAACGCGTCGACAACGCGCTGGGCGAAGTCGTCCTTCAGGAAGCGATCGATCATGAAATTCGGGACCGGCCTGGACGCGCGCACTTGCGCGCGCAGCGCGTCCCGATCGATGGGGTTCAAGAGATCACCGGGGGACATGCAAAGTCGCTCTCACATTCAAACAGCGGACGAAATTACAAAGCACGTCAGTGCAACCGGCCTCCCTGCCAGTCCCGTTTGCCCGCCGTCTTAACGCTGAGAAGCCGTCCCGACTTCGCTGCCCGCGCCCCGTGCTGGAACGTCGTGCGCCGCTGAGGATACACCACGCCCTCGCGCGCGTAAATGATTCAGATCAAGGTTCCGCGAATTTGTGCAGCATGCGAAAGGCGTGCCGCGATCTGCCGGGTCGTGTCGACGCGCATTGATCTGAACCGAACGACTGGACTCTTCTTGCGGAGGCAGCTAATTTCGCACTGCGATGACTGCAACTCCTGCTTCTCCCCCCGCCGGCGTTGGACAGCCGGCCAATGCCGCCGAGGGATCGACATCCAAACCGGCGCCGGGCGAGACTGCTGCCTCCTCGACCGGGCTTTGCCCAAAAACGGGGACTGACCCCCTACCGGAAGGGCAAACCAGCTTTCCAGCCACAACGGGTCAGGGGTCTGTCCCCTTTTTTGGGCAAAGCCCCTCGACCGTCACGGTGGGGAGCGTTGCAAGCGACTCGCGGCAGCTCGTCGGACGGCCCCAAATCTTGCGCGGCTCGGCCGTCACAATGGTGGGGTTCGGCGCCGGCCAGGGGCTGAGCCTGGTGAGCAGCATCGTTTTGACGCGGCTGCTCGACCGGGAAGCCTACGGCCTGTTTGGCCTGGCGAATGTGTTTCTGGAGGGGCTCGCGAATTTCACCGCCGTCGGTTCGGGGCCCGCGATTATCCGCGACCCGCGCGGCGACGATCCCGCGTTTCTCAACACGGCTTGGACTTTGCAAGCCGTGCGCGGCATCGGCCTGTGGCTGTTGGCGTCGGCGCTCGGATTCCCCTACGCCTGGTTCTACAACCAGCCGATCCTGGGCGTGCTGATTCCCGTCGTCGGGTTGGCCGTGTTGATCGACAGCTTCGATGCCACCGCCATGCACTGGTGCGTGCGGCACATGAAGCTCGATCGCGTGACGCTGCTCGAGTTTCTTCGCCAACTTGCCGGGTTCCTGGTCACCCTCGCTTGGGCCTGGATGTTGCCGTCAGTCTGGGCATTTCCCGCGGGGACGATTGCGGGCTGCCTGTTAGTGCTGCTGCTTTCGCACCTCGCGCTGCCGGGCCCGCCAAGCCGGTTTCACTTCGAGCGCGAGGCGGCGCGCGTGCAGTTTCATTTCGGCAAGTGGATCTTCGTAAATAGCGCCTTGGATTTCACGGCCCGGCAACTCGACTCTTTGCTTTTGGGGCGATATCTCTCAATCGGCGAGTTTGGCGTTTATCGGCTCGCAACCCGGCTGGCCGATCCGATCGCGGCCTTGAACCAGCGGCTCTCCCGCCAGGTGCTGTTTCCTGCTTACAGCTCGTCCTTTCGCAGCGTCACCGGAAGTCTCGTGCGGTCCTTTTATCGGATGCGGGCGGTGATGGAGCTGCTGCACCTTCCGGCGCTGGGATTTTGCATGACCGGCGGGACGGCCATCGTGCGGATCCTGCTCTCTTCGAAGTTTTGGGACGCAGGCTGGATGTTCGAGATTCTGTGCGTTCGCTCCGCGATGAAATGCCTGTTTAATCCGCTCTCGGCCTGTTGCCTCGCGATCGATGCAACTCGGGCAATCGCAGCCAGTCTTGCGGTTCGTACGGTCTGGGCTGTCGTTACGTATCCGCTGGCGTGGTATTTATGGGGTTTGATCGGCGTGGTTTGGGCGGTTGCCCTTTCCGAGGCGCCCGTTCTGCTCGTGCTCTACGCGACGCTTTATCGGGCGCGACTGCTGCGATTCTGGCGTGAGTTGCTGCCCGTGGCGATGGTCGCTGGAGGCGCTCTGCTCGGGTTGCTCGCCGCGCGATTCGTCCACTGAGGTTCTGCTTGCCTGGTTATGCTTGCTTCGCACATGACTGCCGAAACCCCGCTGCGACAAGCTCCGCGCTGTGTGGCGCTCACGACGCCGGCCTGGCCTCGAGGAGCGTCCCCCAACGGCATTGTGACCTACACGGCAGAACTCGCGGCGGCGCTGCGCGAGCGCGGCGCGCGGCCGATCATTCTCTCGTGGCGCGTTGAGAAAGGGGCGAAAACACTCGGCAGCGCGTCGGCGTTGGAAGAGGACGTCCTCGACATCTCCGAGTATGAGCCAGAGCGCACACTCGTGAACCGAGTCTGGGCCAAAGCGAGACGGGCGCGGCGATTCGACAGCGTGGTCGAAACCCGGTTTCGCATGATCGAACAGGCGATGGAGGCGGCGGCGAAGCGATTTCCGATCGAGGTGCTCGAGATCGAAGAAGCCTTCGGAATCGCGATGCCGGTGATCGCAGCCGGACGGGTGCCCGTCGTCGTGCGCTTACATGGCCCCTGGTTCCTCAATGGCCGCGCGCTCGGAGTGAAAGAAGACGCGGCGTTCGAGCGTCGTGACCGGCTGGAGCGCGAGGCGATCGCCCGAGCGGATGCCGTCACCGCCCCCTCGCGCGACGTGCTGGAGCGGACGCGCTCCCACTATCGATTGCCGCTTGAGAACGCTCGGGTCGTTTACCCTCCGGTTGATTCCAGTGCCGTCGGCGCGGCCTGGGATCTCGCCGACTGCGATCGCAATCGCCTGGCATTCATCGGCCGCTTCGATCGGCACAAGGGGGGCGACCTGATGATCGACGCTTTCGCGACCCTGGCAAGAACGCGGCCGCAACTCACGCTCGATTTCGTCGGCCCCGACCGCGGCATTCTGGATCAATCCACAGGCACGATTCACCTCGAAGAGTATCTTGCATCCCGCGTTCCCGACGCGGAGATCCGCCGACGAATCGTCCTCCACGGCCAGCAGACCTCGGCCGTGATCGACGATCTGCGCCGGCGTGCTCTGGTGACCGTTGTCCCATCTCGCTACGAAACCTTCGGCTACACGGCCGTCGAGGCCCTGACCCTCGGTTGCCCGGTCGTTGCGGCCAATGTGGGCGGGCTGGCGGAGACCGTTCGCGACCAGCAAACGGGCCTTTTGTTCGACGCGGGCGATGCCCGCTCACTGGCGAATCAAATCTCAAAATTTCTCGAGATGCCCGAATGGGCGGCCCGGCTGGGAGCGGCCGCGCGAAAGGACGTGGCCCTGCGCTTCGCTCCGCGGTCGATTGCGGAACAGACGCTCGAAACCTACGCTGCAGTTCTCGAAGGCCGCCGGGACCGGGCCACCCGCCCGGCGCAGCGACCAAAAGCGAACGCATGACGATTCTTGTCCCGATCACGCTGTTCGGCTGGGTCCCCAGCGTTCTGTTGCTGTTCATGTGGCTCCCCCCGCGCCGGGCGGTGATCACCGCGTTCATGGTCGGCTGGCTCTGTCTTCCGGCCGCGACCTTCGAACTTCGGGGCCTTCCCGACTACTCGAAGATGACGGCCACCTGCGCGGGGGTTCTGCTGGCGGCCGTCGTCTTTGACTTCGATACGCTGTTGTCGTTCCGGCCGCGGTGGTTCGATCTGGCGATGTTTGTCTGGTGCTTCTCTCCCTTCGTCACCAACGAAGTCGAAGGGATCGACATGTGGGACTCGATGTCCTGGTCGGTGTACCAGCTGATCACCTGGGGCATGCCGTATTTCATCGGCCGCGTCTATTTCACCGACGCGCAATCGCTGAAAGAGCTGGCCATCGGCTTCGTGGTCGGCGCGCTGTGTTACATCCCGATCTGCTGGATCGAGATCCGTTTGAGCCCGATTCTCTCGAACCTCGTCTACGGCATCGAAGGGGGCTACTCGGGAATGCGACTGGGAGGCTGGCGCCCGCAGGGACTGATGGCCAGCGGCCTGATGCTCGCCATGTGGATGACGGGCGCCTCGCTGTTGGGAATCTGGATGTGGTACACCGGCGCGCTGACCCGCATCGGCAAGCGGAACGCCGGCTGGCTCCTCCTCGCGCTGTTGGTGACGACCATCTTCTGCAAATCGACCGGCGCCCTTCTGCTGATGGTTTCGGGGCTCGGCTGCTTGTTTGTGATCAAGCAAATCCGCCGTGCCACCCCGATTCTGTTGATGTGCTTGCCTGCCATCATCTATCCGACGATCCGGGCCGGCGCCTACTGGGACGGAATGCAAATGGTTCAACTTGCCGAGGCCACGGTCGGCCGCGAGCGCGCCCAATCGTTGGAATTTCGGCTGCAAAACGAGGACATCCTTTCGACCAAGGCACTGGAAAGGTACTGGTGGGGCTGGGGACGTTTCGGGCGGAGCCGCGTTCTCAATGAGTGGGGGAAGGACATTTCGGTCACCGACGGTCAATGGATCATCGCCCTGGGAATGTCCGGAGTCGTCGGCCTCGCCGCCGTGACGATGATCTACCTGTTGCCCGTCATCCGGCTGTGGTGGCGCCTCGAGGGGCCTCTCTGGGCCGATCCCTCGTTTGCCGCCGTAACGGGCTTCGCCGTCATTCTGACGCTCTGCTCGGTCGACAATATCTTGAATGCCATGCTCAACCCGGTGATCACCGTGGTCATGGGGGGGGTGAACGGGGCCACGCTGCGGCCGATCGCTGCCGCGCAGTCCGAGCCCGCGGAAGCCTTCGAGGCGACGTTGCCTCTGCGGAAATCGGCTTCCCGCCGGGCGCTTTGGCCGCCTCCACGGGTCGGCGCCGCCGCGGATCGTCAAACCACCTCGCAGTGACGAGGTGAAGGCATCCAGCGCCAGATCGGAGCTGGCAATCTCCTGCACGGCAGCCGATGCGCAAAGGGCGCCCGATCGCGCTTGTTCGTCGGAAGGGACAGTCGGCGTCACCCCTGTCAGCGGGCTGGCTGGGCGAAATTCCTGGAAAAGCCGCAGAATGTGCCCGTCCAGATGTCGGCTGCCTCGCCCGCCACGGTGTGCGGTGATTTGTGGGCCACCGTTTCGCGGACCAACGAGATTCCGCGGCCCAGCGTCCAGCAGACGTTGGCACACAATGGGCCGGTTCGTCCGTAGTACTTCGCCAGATAGCGGGATCTCGACTGGTAATAAAACCTCGGACGCCGCTTTCGCTCTTCGAGGGCAAATTCGTCCGCGGTTCGTCCGCCCCGCAGGTGCACGACGTGGGCGTGCGGCGCATAGGCGATCTGCCAGCCGGCCAGCCGAGCCCGACGGGAATAGTCGACATCCTCGAAGTACATGAAAAACCCCTCGTCCATCGGGCCAATGGCGGCATAAGCCTCGGCCCGAACGAGAACGCAGGCAAAGCTGATCCACTCGATTGTTTCGCTTTCCGCCCCTGTGTCCTGGTCCATTGGAATCGGAAGGTCGCCGCCGAGTGCTCGCGACAGGGGGCCCGTCCTGGCGGCGGCGGCCAGCTCCTTGGCCGGACTGATCGCGCGGAAGCAGCTGGCCTGAACCTCTCCCGAAGGCCATTCCAGGCGCGGGCCGACGAGCCCGATCCGCGGGGCGCTCCACATTGTGGCGCAAAGCGATTTCAGCGCGCCCGGACGCACAATCGTGTCGCTGTTCGTTAGCAGGAATGCGTCGAATGCCGCCTGCATTTGAGCGACGGTCAGTCCCACGTTGTTCCCGGCGGAGAATCCGCGGTTCCGGACCGCCTCAACGAGATCAACCCATGTTTCCCAAGATCGCGATTTTATCTCGCGCCGCAGGGTCGCAACGGAGTCATCTGCTGACGCGTTGTCGACCACAATTGCTCGGGAACCGGGAAGCTCGGCGATCTCCGGCTCGAGAGAAGCAAGACAGTTCAGCGTTAAGGCAGGGGTTTTGTAGTTGATGATAACGGCCGCGATTTTTGGGAACGTCACTTGCTCAGTCCCCGAGCCGCCCTGAGCGGAGTTCGACCCGTCCTTGTCTCGCGCTACACGACGGGCGAAGCGAATTACGGCGGAAGATGGCTGGTCCCGACGCGAAAGTAAGCTGAGTTCGAGCCATCGAGTCCCACCGGTTCTCATTGCAGCGCATCCCGGCTTTTTACTGCGAAATATCGCCAAAAAAGCAGGATTGCACCTGCAGAGCGTCAATGGCCGGGAGCCTGAAACGCTAGCGGGTCCGCGGCAAAAAATGAACTCCGCTGTGCGTGAATCGACGATGAACAGCTCGAAAAAAATTGGCTGAGTACGCGCCCCAAGGCTTGAACAGCGCGATTGTAGATTGGTAAAGTTCCACCTTGTCAAACTGCGGGGTGTGGAGACACTTTTCCCAAAAACTGAAATTTACCGGAGAGGATTGAAACCCGCGGAGCGCCCGGCTTATCCCCCTGTACCCGCAGTGGGCCAAAAGAACACACACGAGCAAGGGAGCTGCTCGTGGTGCAGGGTGCGACGAAGGCCTCCGCTGCTTGCTCGAAGACGTTCAGCAAAATGATTTTGCCTGTTTCCGCCGTACTGACTTGGACGGAGTTCAGGTTTTTACAGTAGGAGCCGAGCAGTCCAATGACCCATGACTATCCGTCGGATGCTGTGATCGAGGCATCACAGTTTCGCACGTGGCAGACCTTTGTCGACACTTCTGATGCGGCCCACGTTTCCCTTCGCGGCTACCTGATCGCCAAGCGCGTTCTCGACCTCGCGATCGCCATCCCCGTGGTTGTTCTGCTGTCCCCCGTGCTGACTTTGGTCGCGGTGTTGATCAAGGCCTGGGACCGTGGTCCGATCTTTTTCACACAGACCCGGGTCGGCAAGGATGGCGAGAGGTTTACGTGTTACAAGTTCCGGTCGATGGTCCCGCACGCCGAGCAGCTGAAGAACGAGTTGCTCGCCCAGAACCATCACGATGACCCGCGAACGTTCAAGATCCCGCGCGATCCGCGGATTACCTGGCTTGGCCGGATCATCCGCAAGACCAGCATCGACGAGCTGCCTCAGCTCTGGAACGTGATCGTGGGAGACATGTCGCTGGTCGGCCCGCGGCCTCCGGTGCCCTCCGAGGTGAATCTTTACTCCGAGCGCGACCGACGCCGCCTGCATGTGCAGCCCGGAATTACGTGCATCTGGCAGGTGAGCGGACGCGGCGATCTGCCCTTTTCCGAACAGGTGCGGCTCGATCTGGAATACATCCAGAACCGCTCTCTCTTGCTCGATTTGAAGCTTCTGCTTTTGACGGTTCCGGCTGTCATCACCGGTCGCGGCGCTTATTGAGCAAAACCGAGCGCAGCCGCTCGTGCTCGCCGCGGCGCGCCGGAAAGTTGTATTCGCCAGGCGCAACGTAGGGCGCTGGGGCGAAATTAATTCGCGCGGGGGGCGATTTTCAGTCGCGCACACTCGCGGTGTGGACGGGCAGGGTTTAAACTCTTGATGTTCGAACGCAAGTCGAACGACGCAGAGCGTCGCAGCTCGGCAACGCCCAGAAAGGAGTCGAGGATGCGAAACCGTCGCCCCGTCGAGGTGGGCTCGTCTGTCGCTTTGATCGAGCCGGCTGATTCCCCTGCACCTCGGTGCTTTGACGCGCCCCACCGACTCGAGGAGGCCGTCCACCGCAGGCTCCGCTCGCAGCCGGGGCTCCGGTTCGCTTCGCTCGTCATTCGCAGAATTCCCAACGGCGTTTGCCTTGAGGGAGTCCTGGAAAGCGACGCCGAGCATGATATTTGCCGCCTGGTCCGCAGCATCGACGGCGTGGCCGAGGTGCTGAATCACCTCGTCGTTCGCCAGCGAGTCCGCTGAGCCAGCAGGTTTGCCTGCGGGAGACCGCGGTCAATCGGAATTCCCCCGTCTACCGGTCTTGACACTTTCGGTCTCCAAGTCCTAAAAGACGGCCCTCTTCGCCGCCTTGAATTCAGCCTCCGAGGTGAAAAATCGCGCCTGAGTGTTGCGCGGATTTGTCCCGCCCGAACTCCGTTGTCGGTCAGAATCGCTTGCCGCGAGCGCGTGCATCATGCCCGAACCTTCTCTTCGCATGGTGAATGCAACCGCGGCGCCAGATGACGCGAGCGAGACAGATCAAGCGGCCTCGTTTCCGGGCGCGTCCCCGCGGCTGCTGTGTGTCTGCGAGCGGGAGCCATCGTGGGCCCTGCTCACGGTGGGCCTCAATTCGGTCGGCCTGGCGCCGCCGCGGCTGGTTTGGGTGTCGTCGCCGCGGGCCGCGCTCTCCCGATTGCGCGAGGAGCAGTTTGACTGCCTGTTGCTCGACGTGCCCGCCTCGCTCGCATCCCCGGCCGACGACAACGGCCCCTTTGGATTGATTCGCGCGGCTCGAACGGCGGGCTGCACCGAGCCGGTCGTCATCGTCGGCCGTTTGCTGACCGACGCCGAGTGGAACGAGGCGTGCGCGTGCGATTGCGACGTCTTTGTCTCGCCACGCGGATGGGAGTCGTCGGCGCTGGGCGGCGTCGTCAAACGATCCTTGCGTCGCGGCGAGTTGCTGCGAGAGAACCGGGAGCTGACCGCTGCCAATCACCGCCGCCTGCTCCGCGAACGCGACGAGTCGGAACAGTTGCTGGCGCATCAGCGGCAACTGATCGCGGAGCTCGAAGCTTTGCCGCACCCGTTGCGCCAGAAAGATGGGAATGCCGCGGGACGGCTCTACTCGAGCGTGTCGGAAGATCCCGAACCGATTGCCGCGAACGACGGGCTCGCCGGGTCGTTCGCTGCCGACTACGCCTCGTTGTTGCGTTCGTACGTGCTCATGGGCTCGGGCAGTCTCGCCGCGGAGATTTCGGAAATGGCCGATCGCCTGGTCGCCGCGCGGGTGCCGCCGCACGAAGCGCTGCAGCTGCATTTAGGCTGCGTCGAAGGCCTGGTCAAAGGCCTCGGAAACCGCAGCGCGCGGCACATCATGGCACGCGCCGATCTCCTGGCGGTCGAGATGATGACGCACCTGGCTCATCGCAGCCAGGCGGTGACCGGAGCGGGAACTCCGCGGACCACAGCCGCCGTTGGGCTGCGCAACGTGACGGGAACGTCCGGCATCGATCTCTCCCAGTTTGGCGACGGCGAAACGTAAGGCGCCGGCGTCGCTTATTCCTCGGAGCGATCGGCGGGCTGATCCTCGACCGAGCTCGGGCGATGCAGCCAAAAGCCGCGCTCGTGGGTCGCATATCCGTGGCGAACGGCGCAGCCCAGGCAATACTTTTCGGTCCCGCGCTGCAGGAAGATCTCGCCGGTGACAAGCAGGTGGTAAAAGTCTTCGCCCGGATTTTGCGCGAAGCAATACTCTTTGGTCCAGTCGTCCTTAAGAGCCACCTTCCAACCGGCGTATTCAGGAACGTAAAGTCGCTCTTCGCCGGCTTTCGATCCGTGCACTTCGGGCATCGCACGCTCCGTATCTGGCTGTGTCTCGTTTGTGCGCCGCGTGTATCTTAACACGCCGGAGCCGCGTCGAAGACGCAGAATCCCGTCCGGGCCCAACTTTAAGAGGGCCGAAATCCAAAGCGCAAAACCGATGTCGCGCCCAAGCAAGCCGGCCGGCGCGTGGGTGTGCCGGCCGGCTGCTTCCTGCCCCGGGTGACATTGCCCGGCAGATCGTCGGACTCTACTTGAGCAGGTCGGCGATCTTTGTGAACTCCTGGAACGCCAAATCGAGCGGCTTGTCGGCAGCCTTGCCCGAGTCACTCGCGGCGGCTCCGCTCGAATCCGTCGAGTCGACAACGCCGCTCTTGGTCCCAGATGTAACGGAGTCGGAGGTGGCGACCGCGGGCCCTGCCGTCGTTGTGCTGGCGCCGCCAAGGGCAGCCAGCACCGACGACGGGTCGGATTGCGATTCGCTGAGCGCCGAGGTCGTCGTTGCGTCAACGACGTCCGCCACGCCACCGCCCCCGCTTCCGGTCGCGCTGCCGCCGCCGCTCCCGCTCGTTCCGCCGCTACCCGGGTTGTTGCTGCCCGGCGATTGCGTAGCGCCAGACAGCAGCGACTGCAGCGAAGCGATGTCGGACTGCAACGACTGCGGCGTATTGCCGCTGAAGTTCAGCCCGACTTCAAAATCCACGTTGTTGAAATTCTGGCCGCCGCGGGTCACCGTGATCGTGCCCGGGCCTTGCCCAATTTGCTGCAAGAATGAGGGCAAGACGAGAACGATCTCATACGTTCCCGTGCCGCTCACGCCGGGAGTCACGGCCGGGTTGGGATTTCCCGTGCTGAGCTGGTTGAAGCTGTAGGTTCCGCCCCGGCCGGTCGTGGTCGTCGCGAGGATGTCACCGCTGGTGTCTTGCAGCTGGACGGTGAGACCGGGCAGCCCAATTCCGCCGTGATTGCCGCCAAACAGATTGAGACTGACCGTTCCGCTGATCGAGGCCTTGAACAGGAAGACGTCGCTCTGCAAGTTGGTGATGTTGGTATTCGCCTCGATCACCTTGGCCAGCGTGTTGCCCTGATTCAAAATCGCTAGTTCCTGCGGCGACCAGGTTTCGTTGAGATAGAAGAAGCGGTCGCCGTCCCTCAAACGCGTGAACTGATTGACCAGGATCGTCTGGAACAACGGGCCGACGTCCGAGCCGGGGACGTGGTCCTCGGCCAGCCCGCCTTCGAAGGCGTCGATGTCGTTGACGTTGCCGTACGCCTCTTCCAGTTCCTTCTGGACCGTGACGTTGGAGGTGATCTGCGAGAAGCTCGTGACGGGGGCCAGACCGAGCGCCTGGCGGACCTCGTTGTAAGAGCCGATGCCCTGGTCGCGGCCGCGCTGGATGTCGAGCGAAATGAGATCCTGGCCGTAGCCGACGCCCGGCACGACCTCGTTGAACAGCTCATCCCGGACTTCGTTGATCACTTCCACGTCGGACGCCTGCGCATTGCCGTCGGCGTCTCCCTTGAGAACTGCGCCGATGTCGGTGCTCGTCAGGCCGGTGATCGGGTCAACCGTGCTTGGCTGCCCCTCGCCGTTCAGCAGGTTCGGGTCGAAGAAGTCCTGTTGCTGGGGCACGTCGGCCGCGACCGATTGGCCGTTATTGCCGTCGCGTTCGATGTCGCCGCTCAGCAGGCTGTGACCGAACCGGAAGGCCACGGTCGAGAACTCGTCCGCGATGGTGGCGTTGACGTTCGGGTTGTAGCCCGTGTAGGCAGGCAGCGCGTTGGCGCCCAGCACGGCGGGAATCCACTCGTTGTAGATAATCGACTGGTACTGAGCGATGTTGATCTTGCGGGCCTCGTCGAACAGCTGCTGGTCGGTCCAGTTCGGATAGAGCTTCTGCAGTTCTGCGGCAATCCGGTTGTGATTGTCGAGAAACAGCGTCTGGAGAGCCGTCAGCTCGAGGTTTTCGTTCCCGCGGCTGTCGCCGGTGACGAACATGTCCGACTCGGGCAGCGGCCCGTCATCGGCCATTCCCCCGACCGAGGCGTTGATCTGCGCCAATTGCGTCGGCGTGAAATACGTCGTGTTGTCGAGCGGCGGCAAACCTCCCGGGCTGGTCTTCATCTGCCCGCCGACGAACGTCCGCAAGGCGTTATCGGTCGCCAGGTCCGAGCCGTAGACCTGCGACAGATCGAGATACGACGTGACCGAAGTTGGATTTTGGAGCGGGTTGCTCGGGCTCGTCCCGGTTTTGGGATCGCTCGCCGAACGCAGAAAGGCCAACGGAGTGTCGTTCGGCCCACCGATCGGATCGCCAACCGGCACGGGAATCGGATCGGATGCGCCCGTTCCCTGAGTCAGATCGAGGTCATGATCGATGAACTGCCCGAACGCGTAGCCGAAATCTGACAACGAATTCTGATCCACCGTCTGGATGTCCTCCGACGGATCAGCCGGATCGGCCTGGTTGTTGACGATATCGGAGATCAGCCGCGGACTCGGGTCTTGCGGCAGCGACGGAGAGTTGATGCCGTTGGCGTACTGTGCCGGAGTCAACCGGATCAGATCGGTTCCCGCCTCCCCCCAAGTGGGATTGGCAACGTTGTTGCCGTAGCCAGTGAAGGATTCGACGCTGGAACCAGAGGGCGGCGTGATGCCTTGGGCGGCTGGCGCGCCAACCGTAGCCGACAAGAGCTGTCGCGGCTCGAGCACGTCGGCTGCGTGCTGCTTGAAAACCTTTGGATTTCGACGAAGGGCCTTACTGCGTTCTCTCCTCCGATTGCCTTTGTTCAGACTGCGACTCATCGTACGTTCCCCTTTTTGAAAGCGGCCCGGCTTGTTCATCGCGGATCACAAGACGAAGCGGCCACAGGGGCGCGGTGTCGCCCCAGGCGCGTACGGCGTCCGACAGGAGCGGGCGCGTATTCAAGAAATCTGTTGGCCTTTCGAATGGGCCGGCGCGCGCAAGCCGGAGCACCGGCGAGCGCGTGCGGGCTGTGACTGGTCGGGCGATCTGTGAAATCTGCACGCTCACTTCAGCCCGTCGGCGACCTGAGAGTACTGCTGGAACGCTGCATCCAGCGGTTGGCTGGCGATGCTCCCCGCATCGAGCGCCGCACTCGACGCCGTGCTCGGAGAAGCGGTTGACTGGTCGATGACGTCGACGATGCCGCCACCACCGCCGCCAGAACCGCTGCCGCCGGATCCGCCGCTGCTGCTTCCGCCGCCTCCGCTCGAGCTGCCGCCGCTGTTGGGCGGCAACGTCCCCTGCCCCGTCAAGGCGGCCAGGAGTTCGAGCAGGTCAGCCTCGATCGTCTGCGGGCTGTCGCCGGTGAAGTTCAGCCCCACTTCAAAGTTCGCGCTTGTGTAACTCGGATTGCTGGAAGTCAGCGTGATCAGCCCGGGACCTGGTGCCACTTCCTGCAGAAAGGACGGCAATTCCACGACGACCTCATAACTCCCCGGCGGGATCGGCTCGGTCGTCGATGTCTGAGCTGTCGCTGCGCCGGAAGCCGACGCCACATCGACGATGACGACGGGGGGCGTGATCTGCGTGAATGTGTAGGACCCGTTGCGTCCAGTTGTGGTCGTCGCCAGAACCTGACCGCTCGTGTTCTCAAGCTCGACGGTGAGGCCCGGCAAACCAATTCCGGCGATCCCTCCGCCAAACAACTGCAGCCTGACGACGCCGCTGATCGCCGGCTGCGACTGGGTCGCATTGCTCTGCGCGGCGCTGGTGCTGCTGCCGCTTCCGCTGGCTGAGGCGGCGGACGCCGCGGCTGCTGTGATTGGGCCGGCCGACAACAGTGCTCGTTCTTCGAGAACGTCGGCGGCGTGCTGAAGGAGCTGGGTATTTCGCCGGAGGCGACGATTGCGTTCCCGTCTGCGGTCTGAGTTCATCGTGGGTTCCCTTATCCAAATGGCCGGCCCGGGGCGGTGGTCTGCGTGCAAAGCGAAACGGCCACGTCGGCGCAGCAACGCGCGCGGCGCGCAGGCTGGCTGACGCGGTCTACCGCTTGTTTCAAAAAACTCAGGTGGCCCAGGGAAGTTGCCGGCGCTGATGAAGATCAGTGCTCATGCCGGCTCGATCGACACGACAGGATTTGAAGGCAGGCCCAGCGTTTCCCCGAAAGAGGAAACTGCATACCAATTCGCACGCGCGGGGCGGTCCGCGCGCGCGAGTCACCGCATCTTCGGACGGGGACTGAAGGGAGCCGTTGGTTTGCCGCGCGCGGCGAGAAGGCCGCCAACTCGGCGAGTTCCAAGAGTTTCGGACGACGGCCCGCGCGAGAGAATCGCTCGCGACGCCGGCCTTTCGGAATTTTCCAAGGCCGGAACTTCTTGGGGAACCCAATCGCGTGGCCGCCGAAAGGCGGCAAGAGTTCTTGGAAAAAACTACCAAAGCAGTCCCATCGAGGCCCGCGCGGTCAGTGTACGGTGCAACACTGATCTTGCGTGTCCACACGCAAGCGCGGTGACAGTCCCGCTGGGCTGCCCTCCCATGGAACGGCACGCGATCCAGGCTCGTGCTTGAGCATCGGCAAGGCCGCGGCGGTTGCGACTGAGCTGCCGGAATCTTGTGGACGGCGAGCAAAACCGAATCGTGGCGCCGCGGTCTGGCGTCAATAAACGCAAAACGCGCAAGATCATCCACGGTCCTTTTAAGAAAAGATTCGGATTTCTGCTAAGCCCAGAGTGGGGCAGACTCTACGCGCCTTCTGCTCCGCGGTCGTCTTTTTGCCGCGCGCACAATAACTTCTCGATATCGGCGAATAACGCGGCAACGCACGCAAGCGCGCGGCTCGACGGCGCCCTCTGGCTCCGATATTGGACGGATTGCGTGTTCTTCCCAATAATGAGCGAACGTCCAGAGCCGTCGCCCTGTCCGATCTTGCGAAATGCCTGCCGTCATTCAATGTCGGAACCTGGTCAAGACCTACGAGGGCCGCCCTCCTGTGGAGGCCGTCCGCGGGCTCGATTTGGACGTCGCGGAGGGAGAATGTTTTGGCCTCTTGGGGCCGAACGGAGCCGGCAAGACGACCACGATCGAAATCATGGAGGGCCTGCTCGCGCCCACCTCCGGGAATGTCGAGATCCTCGGGCGGCAGTGGGGGAAAGATGACGACGCCATTCGACAGCGGATCGGCATCTCGTTTCAGGAGACAAAGCTCTCCGAGAAATTGTCGGTCCGCGAGACTCTGGGGCTGTTTCGCAGCTTCTACCATCGCGGCATCGATCCTACGGCGGTCATGGAGCAGGTCGAGCTGGCGGACAAAGCGAAGTCCTGGGTCGGCAAGCTTTCCGGCGGACAAAAGCAGCGACTGGCTGTCGCTTGCGCCCTGGTCGGCGACCCGGAACTGTTGTTTCTCGACGAGCCGACGACGGGGCTCGATCCCAAATCGCGCCGCCAATTGTGGGAGATTATCCGCAGTTATCGCCGGCAGGGACGGACGGTGCTGCTCACGACGCACTATCTCGACGAAGCCGAGCGATTATGCGATCACGTGGCCATCGTCGATCGGGGCAAAGTCATCGCGCAAGGGACGCCTCGCGAGCTGATCGTAAGCCTGGGGGGCGAGCACGTCATAGAGTTCACCTTGGGTGACGAGTCAAACGGGGCCGGCAGCGAGATGCTCGGCGATCTGGACCTCTTCTCGCGTCTGCCCACGGTGCAGTCGGCCTATCACGATCACGGGAGGATCTGCCTCTCGGTCGGTGAGCCGCATCGCACGTTGCCGGCCCTCTTGAGTACGCTGGAAGGGCGGCGCTGGCCGCTCTCCAGTCTGTCGACGCGGCACGCGAGCCTCGAAGATGTCTTC
>DASPSM010000170.1:0-2164 GCA_035623955.1 Planctomycetaceae bacterium | reverse complement strand
GCCAATTGACGATCAGCTCGGCCTTGTCGCGTTCAATCGCGCGCACAACGGCCTCGGCCACGCGGTCGACCGTCGTCGAGCCGATAACAAACGGCGACCCCCGCCCCGATTGCTGGCGCATGCGGTCGTAGATGCCTCCCTCATCGGTGAAGCCGGGGCAGATCGCCGAGGCCGAGAGGCCCCGGCCGCGATACTCGGCCCGCAGGGCGTGCGTGAAGTTGATCAGCCCAGCTTTCGTCGTCCCGTACGCGGCGCCGTAAGGAATGCCGAATTTGCCCGCGGTCGACGCCATGTTCACAATGTGCCCGCGCCCGGCCCGCAGCATGTGGGGAATCACCAGCCGCGAGAGCAGCAGGGCCGAGGTGAGATTGACGGAAATCGTCTCAGCGATTCGATTCGGGGGCAGCTCTTCGTAATGACAAAACGCCTCAACGCCGGCGTTGTTCACCAGCACGTCGATCGTTCCGAATTCCTGAATGGCCCGATCGACCAGCGACTCCAACGCGTCGAGACGAGAGACGTCTGTCGGCACCGCGATCGCCTTCACTCCACTCGAGCGCAGCGAGGCGGCGGCTTCTTCCAGTAACTCGGCGCGCCGCGCGGCCAGCATCAGATTCGCGCCGGATTGTGCCAGTCGCCGCGCGACAGCCAGGCCGATCCCGGCTGATGCTCCGGTGACCAAGGCCGTGCTGCCACGAAGATCGATCCGCTGACGCTTTGGCATGTGACGCTCGGCGTGCTCGCACTTGACGATCAGGCGGCTTGAAGAGGGATAATAGATCGTCCGATCAGATCCCGCGACCGTGAATTCGTCGCTTCGAGAGAACGATGCCGATGTTGAATCTTCCCAAAGGCGATCCGCTTGGAGTCGCAGTCAAGAAAGCGATTGAAACTGGCGATGTCGAAGGTTTGAATCGCCTGCTCCAGGCGAACCCTGATCTGGCCCGCGCGCGAATCGGCTGCAAAAACGTCGCGACTGGTGAAGGTGGACGGACCCTGCTGCACATCGCCGCCGACTGGCCCGGCCACTTTCCGAATGGGCCGGCGATCGTGGCCGCACTCGTTGCCGCCGGGGCCGATGTGAACGCCCATTCGATTAGGGGACCACACGAGGAAACTCCGCTGCATTGGGCGGCCAGCAGCGATGACGTGGCCGTCCTCGACGCGTTGCTGGATCACGGGGCCGACATCGAGGCGAACGGCTCGGTCATCGATGGCGGGACGGCGCTGGCTGATGCCGTCGCCTTCGGCCAATGGAAGGCCGCTCGCCGCTTGATCGAGCGCGGGGCCAAAAGCAATCTGTGGCAATCGGCCGCGCTGGGGCTGATGGACCGCGTCGCCGCCGAATTCGCGGGGACCGCCAAACCTGTTTCCGATGATGTCACCAACGCGTTGTGGTGCGCCTGCCACGGCGGGCAGCGCGAAGCGGCCGAATATCTGCTAACCCGCGGAGCCGATCGCAACTGGATCGGACATGACAAGCTGACTCCGCTCGATGCAGCGCGTCGCAGCGAGGCCCACGAATTGGCCGAGTGGCTGGTCACACAAGGTGCGAAATCAGCCGCACAGCTCAGTTGACCTTACGCGCCCGCACGACGCGGAAGAGGCCAGCGGCGTCCTTGATCACGCGAATGTCCTGGTATGCTCCCGTCGATTCAATTCGCGTCCGCACGGCGTCGTCCTGCTCGGGTGAGATCTCCAACAACAGCGTCCCGCCGGAGGTCAGGCGCGCGGGCGCACCGTCGATGATGCGAAAGAGGACTTCCGTTCCCTTCGGCCCGGCGAACAGGGCGGCGTGCGGTTCGTAACGGCGGACGTCGTTTTGCAGGGTTTCGCGTTCGGATTCGGCAATATACGGCGGGTTGCTGGCGATGACCTCGAACTGCTCCCCCTCCGGCAGCGGCGCGAACAGGTCGCCCTGCAGGAACCGAATGCGATCCGCGACCGCGTGCGTCTCGGCATTTTCCCGCGCGATGGCCAGCGCCGGTTCGCTCACATCGGTCGCCGTGATCCGAGCGGACGGCAGATTGACCGCCGCCGCGACCGCGATGCACCCGGACCCCGTGCCAAGATCGAGAATCCGCGGCGACTCGAGGGACTTGGCCGCGTCGATCAGCTCGACGACTAGCGTCTCGGTGTCCGGCCGCGGAATGAGCACGTCGGG
>DASPSM010000154.1:0-22149 GCA_035623955.1 Planctomycetaceae bacterium | reverse complement strand
GAGTCGGAAAGCCTGATCTGATCATCGAGGCAACGGGGAGCAGCGCCGTCGCCTTCGAGGCGATGGAGATCATCGGGCACAACGGGGCCGTGGTCTGGACCAGCATCACTGGCGGCCAGCGGTCGATCGAGTTTCCGGCCGACAAGGTGAATTTGAACTGGGTGCTGGGCAACAAGCTGCTCGTCGGTTCGGTGAACGCGAATTATCGCCACTTCGAGATGGGAATCGCTGATCTCGCGCTGGGGGAGATGACTTTTCCAGGGATGATCGAGAAGATCCTGACCAATCCCGTCGACGGCCTGGAAAACTACGACGAGATGATGCGTTTGCTCATGGAGGAGCAGGCGCTCAAGGTGTTCGTCAACGTGTCGGATTGAGACTGACGATTGCGAGTACGCGCCGTCCGAGCGGCCGGTGTCAACCGGCCGAGACATTGCATGCCCGAGGCTCGGGGGACTGACGTCCCCCGCTCGGCAATCCGATTACGAATCACGTGCAATGCAATGTCAGATCACGAAGTCCGTCCGGCGGCCGAGGATGCGGTCGATCAGGTCCTGGGAGATGTCGATCGCGATCGCTGAATCGCGCTCGAAGTCGGTCGGATTGATTCCGCAGTACATCGACCACGATCCCAGGTGTCGCCAGCGGCCGGCTCGCTGCGGCTCGTTGGGCAGCACGGGGGTCGTGCAGCGGTTGCAGCCGATCGTCGCGTATCCCTGCGCATGCAGCGGATTGACGATCACGTTGTGCCGCACGACATATTCGTCCATCTGCGCATCGCTGAGGTTGACGAGCGGATTCACGCGCAGGCAGTTCATCTCGGGATCGACGGCCAGAATCGGGCACACCTCGCGCTGCCCTCCTTCGCCCCGGCGCAGGCCGCTCAAGAATGCGTCGAACTCCCCTTTGATCGTCAGCAGGGGCTCGCCCTTCCGCATCTGGCAGCACTCCTTCTGCCCTTCGGGGGAGAGGTACAGCACTCCGAACTGAGCGGTCTGCTCGGCCATCGACAGGCGAGGCTTGAGGGTGACGACGTCCATGCCGTATTCCCGGACGATCCGGTCTCGAGTCTCGAGCGTCTCCTCGAACATCACTCCCGTGTCGATGAACACGACTTTCGTCGGCAAGCGCAGTTCATGCAGCATGTGGCACAGGACGCTGCCGGCCTTCTGCATTGCGGATAAAGCGGCGACCCGCGTTCCAAAGACTTCGCAAGTCCAGCGGATCAATTCCTGCGGCGTGCGCTCCTCGAAGGTTTGATTGAGCTCAGAGAGGTCTGCCTGGGTAAACCTCGCCATCCGAACCTTTCCAAATTCTCAAAATACGACCCAAAGGTTTACTGGTGGCCTCATTGTAGGGCGTAAAAGGGATTGTTGTAACCTCCGTCGCCGCGGGGTTGGGCGTCGCCGCGGGGCCGCCAAGGCGTCGCTGTTTGTGCCCTAAAAATCGGACAATAATTTAGCGATTGAGGCAGGGAAGTCCGTATCTTGCCCTGGGGGAGGTTGCGGGTGCGCGCGCACCGCGAACGAGTGACATTCGGGCGCGCTGGGGTCTAGAATAGCCTGTTTCCAAGTTAAAGCCTGTCTCAACGCTGCCTTTAAGTTGAACACAATCGAGGTCGAACGATGAATCGCCCGGTCTGGGGCATTTTGCTGTTGATTTCAATGATCGTGGCCGCGCCAGGCTGCTCGTCCGATTCGAAAGAGTCCGGCGCCAAGTCGGATGCGACAGGCGCCGATAGCGCCACGGCCGGAACCGCGGGCAGTGCTGGGGGCGCCACGACGCATTTGCTCTCGGAGAACATCCCCAAGCGAACCTCGATGGAGGGGCGGTGGATCCTGGTCTTTTACGAGCGCGTCACCGGGATCGAGGTGCCGGCCGCGCTGTTGGAAATCTCGAAAGCCTCCGGCGGCTCGAAGCTCAAGGCCATCGTCAAAGGATTCAGCCCGATTCTGCAGAACCCGCGCCTGAGGCAGGCAGTCGCCACGGAAAACAGCGTCCACCTGGCGCTCGACATGACCGTCCAGCAGATGGGGCCGGGACGCACCCCGACGCACGAAACGAAGATGCTGGACGTCCTCGTCGATCTGCGTGATGGTCTGGCCCGGGGAAGCGGACAGTTCGAGCCCCACGATGCCTTCGTTGTGATCATGGTGCCGACCGAAGTCGACAACATCCAAAGCTTGCGCCCGATGCAACTGCCGGAAGCGGTCGAACTTCAAGGCTCGAAGGACATGACCCCTGATCAGGCTGTCGACAAAGTCTTGGCGTTCGTGCACGCCCACCCGGAAAGTCCGCTGACGATCGAGTCGTATAAGTACATTTTCCACGGCGCAGCAGCTCGCAAGCTGGAGGCCTCGACGGTCGAAGCCGAGGCGGACAAGTATGCGGCGCTTGCCGAGCGCTGGTCTCCGCGGCTGGGGTTCAAGGCCCGCATCGACGTCGCGACCGGACTGATTACCACGGGATACCTGCCGGAGGTCGCGCTCAAGGAAATCGACATCAGCGAGCACAACCTGACCGAGGACCGGATCCCTGTCTGGAAAGCCATTCTCCACGATTTGCGCGAGGCGGCCACTTCCAGCCTGGCGTTGACCCAGATCCGCACCGGCACTCCGGCCGAGAAGGCAAAAGCTGCCGACAATCTCCGCGGGCGGGTGAAAGAACAGCCCTACAACCCGCTTGTCTTGTACCTGTTGGGGCAGTATGACGAACAGCAGGGGAAGAAGAAGGAGGCGCTTGAGCGTTACGCCGAGCTGACCGTCCTTCCGCTGTTGGACGAGCTCTTGGATCAGGTGCTCAAGAGCGAGTCGGTAACAAAGCCCGCGCCCGCCAAACAAATGGCGCAAAACCTGTGGAAGGACCTTCACGGCGGCAAGCTCGACGGGTTTGACGCCTATCTCGACCAGGTCTACGCCGGGTCGATGCCCAAATGGAAGGGGGCTCGAGTCGAGCCGCGGACGCCGCAGGCGGACAACCGCGTCGTGTTGTGCGAGCTGTTCACCGGGGCCGATTGCGGGCCCTGCGTGGCGGCCGATATCGCCTTTTCGCATTTGCTCCAGGCCTACGCTCCCAGCGAAGTCATCGCCCTGCAATACCACGAACACATTCCCCACCCCGATGCGCTGGCCAACAGCGACAGCGAGCAGCGATTTCAGTTCTATTTCCCCGAACGGGGGGGCACGCCGACGTTCGCGGTCTCCGGAAAACCCGTACAGGCCGGGGGTCTTCTGAGCCAGGCGGACGACGTGTACAAGGTGATTCGCGGGAATATCGGTCTGATGCTGCAAAGAAAAACCAGCGTTCGGATTCATCTGAAGGCCGAGCCTAAAGAGGGAGCAGTGGCGGTGACCGCCGAGGCGGAGGGATCCTTTTCGCCCGACGACCCCGTGCGACTGCGGCTCGTCCTGGCAGAGGAGCGCGTTGAGTTCCGCGGCACCAACGGGATCCGCGAGTCCGAGATGGTCGTGCGAGCGATGCCCGGAGGTACGGGCGGCGTTGATCTCAAGGACGGCAAACTGCGCTACGAGGGAAAGGTCGACCTGAAATCGATCAAGCGGCAATTGGACGACTACTTGCGGGCTTACGAGGAAGCTCAAAAGATGACGTTCTCCAACAAGCCGCTGGATTTGTCGCACTTGCGTCTGGTGGCCTTCGTCCAGAACGATCAGACGAAAGAGGTTTATCAGGCCGCGACAATTCCGTTCCCCTCCGGCCCGGCGCCCGCGACGGCCCCGAAATCGCAGGCTTCCGCTGAGAAGGGGAAGCAAGCGGCGCCCGCCGTCAGCAAGGCGTCGCCGTGACGGCCCCGCGAGCGCGTCGTCTGCTGTGGGCGGTGGGAGTGGCGGCCGCGGCGACGGCGAGCGCGGCGTTCGGCGACGACTCGGCAACTCATCCGGCGGAAGCTCCGCCCAGATCGCTCGATCCGCGCTTAAAGATCGAGCTGTTTGCCGAAGCGCCACAGATCGTGACGCCGACCGATCTGGCCGTTGATTACTTGGGACGCGTGTGGGCCATCGAGAGCAACACGCATTTTCCCCCCGCCGGATACAAAGGGCATCCCTCGGATCGAATCCTCGTCTTTCGCCCCAATCCGAGCGGAGGCAGGGCTGGCGACCCGCAGGTGTTTGCGGACGGATTCCGACATGCGATGAGCATTGCCGTCCCGTACGGTGACGGAGTCTATGTCGCGACGCGGCGCGAGGTCTTTCATCTCGTCGACAAAGACGGTGACGGCAAGCCGGACGAACGCCGCTCGATCCTCAAGCTGGAAACGAAAGGCGACTACCCGCACAACGGCCTGGCTGGCTTTGCCTTCGACGGCCTGGGCTACATGTACATCGGGCTGGGGGAAAACCTGGGGGCCGATTATCGACTCGTCGGCACCGACGGTCGCGCGATTTCGGGCGGAGGTGAAGGGGGCAGCCTCTTCCGCTTCAAGCCGGACGGCACCGATCTCACGCTGTGGGCAACCGGGTTCTGGAATCCGCACGCCTCATGCGTCGACGCATTCGGCAATATGTTCACCGTCGACAACGACCCCGACGATCGGCCGCCCTGCCGCTTACTGCACATCATTCCGGGTGGCGACTACGGCTATCGCTTCCGCAACGGCCGCCGCGGCATCCATCCTTTCACGGCCTGGGACGGCGAGTTGCCCGGCACGCTGCCAATGGTGTGTGGCACGGGAGAAGCGCCGTCCGGAATCATCGCCTACGAGTCCGACACATTTCCCGAGGAGTATCGCGGCAGCCTACTGGCGTCATCGTGGGGCGACCATCGGATTGATCGATTCCGACCCACACCCAAAGGAACCTCTTTCACTGCGAAATTGGAGCCGATCATCGTCGGCGGCGAAAACTTCCGACCGGTCGGCGTTGCTTTGGCACCGGACGGCGCCGTCTACATCACCGACTGGGTGCTCAAGGATTACAACGTTCACGGCAAGGGGCGGATTTGGCGGATTACTCTTAAGGAGCCAAGCAAAAAGCCAGTTGAGGATTTGGCCGCGCTCGCCAAGCTGCCGTTTGACGCTCTGCGGGAAAAGTTGGACTCTCCGCGAATGGATATTCGCAGACGCGCCGCCCAACAACTGATGACCCGACATGGAGCGCAGGCGTTTGAGGGGCCGTCGGTTTTTTCGGAGCGCCGCTGGTGCGAGGAGACCTGGGCTTTGACGCGCCGGTTTGTCGATCAGGGTGTGCCGCCACTGCGATCCAGCCTGAAAACTTTCAAGCCCTGGTGGACGTATCGTCAAGACGAGCCATTGCTCAAGCAAATCAAGCACCCCACGGACGTCAACCCATCCAGTGTCCTCGTTAGCCTCGTTCATCGAGACCCGCCACTCGCTAGGGCCGATCCGGCTTTTCTGGCAAAGATCGTGGCCGGCGGCGACCCCTTTGTCTTTGCCGCGGTGGTCCAATCGCTGACGAATGCGCAAGGGCTCTCGCCCAAAGTAATGGCCGGACAGCTCCGAGCCGAACGGACGCCGTTCCCCGACGTTCGACTTGCGTTTCTCTTGGCGGCCAGGTCCAGCGACGGAAGCGATTGGGCCAAATGGGTGTTGCCCGTCGCGCTTCGCGATCCCGATACGCGCGTGCGATTCACGGCCATTCAATGGGTCGGCGAGGCCCGGCTCGCGTGGTTTCGCGGTGAGATCGAACGGGAACTCTCGAATCCGAAGACGACGGCCGACCTGTTTGAGGCGTCACTCGCGTCGCTCGAGATGCTCGACGGCGTGAAGCGAAAACCCCGAAACGAGTTTTCAGGGGCCGACTACGCCTTGCGCCTGGCCTCTGATCCGAACGTCGCCGACAACGTGCGCGCGATGGCCCTGCGGATCGTTCCCCTCGATCACAAGAAACTGTCGTTCGATCAACTCACGAGCATGATGAAGGAAGGCGGATCGCAGTTACGGCTCGAAGCGCTGCGCACGTTCCGCAATCTCCCGTTCCCGGAGGGGCCCAAGGTCGAACGCGAGTTGGCGCTCGACGAGCATGCGGACAAAAACCTCCGGCTCGAGGCGATCGCCGGTTTGGCCGTCGCTCTGGAGCGCAACGAGCACGATGCGGCCACGATCACAGCGCTTCGCCACCTGTTGACCGGCGCAGATCCCGAACTTGCCTGCGAAGCGCTGCGAGCGCTCCGCCGCTCGGCGCGTGACCCCGACGTGCACGCCGACCTGAAAGCCTTGTCGGCCCGCCTCGAAGCGCATCCGGCCCAGGGCGAAACGCGGACCGCGGCCGACCAGGTCGCGATGGCACTGCGGTCCTCGGATCTGATCGTGAAGAAAGAGCTCGCAGCGCTGACGACGCCTCGCCCGAATTCGGTCGATGAGTGGATTCACTGGGCGGCCGATGGCGGTGATCCGGAAACAGGTCGGCGGTTGTTCAATTTCCCCAATTCGGTCGCCTGCTACCGGTGCCACACCGTCCATGGCCGGGGCGGCAAAATCGGTCCCGATCTCTCGAATATCGCCCGCTCTTCGGACCGGACCAAATTGGCCGAGTCGATCCTGCGCCCCGCGAAGGAAATTGCGCCCCAATACGCGACCTGGTCGTTCGTGACCCACGGCGGCAAGACCCTCACCGGAGTGCTCGTTTCGGAGGATCGCGAAGGACACGTCCGCATCGGCGGAGCGGACGGGCGAATCACGGAGATCGAGTCATCGCAAATCGAAGACCGCGTGCCGCAGTCGACTTCCATCATGCCGGAGCGGCTTGTCGATCAGCTTACCGTCGGGGAATTCCGCGATTTAATTGCGTTCCTGGCGACTCTAAAGTAGCGGTCGCACTCGATTTGCCGCACAGAATCTGACCACCCCAGTCGAGACGTGCGTCCAGTTGTTCGGCCGGCCCTCCGCGCCGCCGGAATGTTCGATACATCCAAAACCCGTTGCGCGATTTCTCGGGTGGAATCTCGCGTCCGAATTCCAAAAGGGCACTATCGTTGTAGCGAGCCGTTGTCGCCGGCAAGGGGCCTTTTTTGCAGTGCACCTGTGCCGCAGTCATCGTTAATCGCGGGGCAAAGATGCTGGGATTTTTGTTCCACAAAAAGCGCGAAGAGGTCAAGCGGGTGCTGCATGGCCGCGTGAACCGGGCCCATGCACGCACAATTGCTCTGCAAAACATCCGCGGCGCGACTCGGCAAGTGTTTGGCGAAATCGTCTGGGCATTGCCCTGCGAATCGCCCGACAAAGCCGATTTCTCGCAGCTCTTTCCCGCAATTTGTCGCGACCTGTGCACTCAAGGCATCGGCGTCTTTTTGACGGCGCCGGTCGTCGAGTCGCACATGATCATCGGCCTGCAGGAAGAGTCAGACGCTCGATTCCTGGCTTGCACCGTGAAGCACTGCTCGCCCCTGGGCTACGGTTTTTATCACGCCGGGCTCTTTCCGGACGAGGTGATCACGCTTCGCCGCGAGCAGATGGAAGCCGTGTCCCGGGCATTCGCGAAATACTCGGAAAACGAAGCTTGCTGCCCGATGGAGCCGGCCGGGATTGGGATCTAGGGCTTAAGCACGCGACCGCAGGCCGCGTTGGCGAGCCACGGTTGCCGCCCGCTTACTTCTTGCCGGCCTTCTCAAGGCCGGGCACTTTGATGGCCGTGACCCGCACCGACGTGTAGCGCTGCCGATGGCCGGTATGACGGCGTGAATTCTTGCGGCGGCGGAACTTCCCGATTTCGAGCTTCGGTCCGTTCACTTTCGGACGAACGACCGTCGCCTCGACCACGGCTCCAGAGATTGCCGGCGTGCCGATCTGACTCGCCCCGCCTCCGTTGGCCAACAGGACGTGATCGAACTGAATCGCGGAACCGGCCTCGGCCCCTTCACGGTAGTCAATTAGGAAGGTGTCGCCTTCTTGAATGCGGAACTGGCGGCCGCTATCGGCGATGACTGCAAACATGAGTTCTGGATCGTTTCTTATCGCGGGAAGGCTGTCTTTGCGCAGCCGGATCGACCTTGCCCTAGAGGGAGTCCCACATTGTAGCGGCTTCCCCGCCGCCTTCAATCCGACCCGCCGATCAAAACCGATCGCGGATGCTTCCGGAGTGACTGCTCGCACAAAAGAGAACGGGTTCGCCCGCACGGCGGCGAGCGAACCCGTTATTGGTTCTCAGACCCGGCGGCCAGCTTGCACGTCGGTTCTGATCTAAGCGTCGGACTAGGCCTTCGGCTTCGGAGCCGGCTCTTCCGGCGGCGGAGCTGGAGCAGCCTGCACTGGGGGATGCGCGGGAGCAACAGCGCCAGGAGCCCCACAGGCGGGCGGAGCCGGGGCGGCACAGGTCGGGGCAGCCGGCGCACAGCAGGTCGGAGCCGGAGCACAGGCGACCGGAGCCGCACAGGTCGGAGCCGGAGCACAGCAGGTCGGAGCCGGGGCACCGCAGGTCGGAGCCGGGGCACACGGAGCGCCGCAGCCACAGCCGTGGTGATGATAATGGTGGTGGTGGTGATGGTGATAGCAGCCGCATCCACCGCCGCAGCCGCCGCAGCCGCCGTACGAGAACAGGCTGGCGGACGCCGGGCTTGGCCCAGCAACCAAGAGCGCCGCTCCGGCCACCATGGCCAGAATCAAGGTCTTGCGAAGCATCAGCGATCTCCTCATCTTTTGAAGTTTTGAGACGCGTAAACTCTGTAGAACATCCTCTGCCCCAGGAACTCCGCTGCCGATGTTGCCGAGTTCTGGGCGTCTTTCAAAAATCCGCTTCGATTCGTGGCATGCCCGGCGTCAGGGTAATCTGCACAAGCCTGACACGGACTTGTCAAAATACGAAGACTGTAAAAGCTTTGCCGATAACCGCATTCAAAATAACAACGCGCGACTGGTTGTCAAACCATAACAAAGAAAAAATCCGCGGTTTTCTTGACCCCGAGAACGCCGCCCTAAATTACCCATTTTACTACCGCTGCGATGTGCCTCCTGGCATTCGCAATGGGACACGGGGCCGGATTGGCGCGGCTTGCTGACCTCACCCGTGTCGCCTAAATGAGAATTTGTTTGCTCGCGGGCGAGTCGCCAGCAGCGGGCTTGCGATCAGTCGTTTTCCGATTTGGGCAGTAAAGACGGCTATGGCGTCATCAATCGGCTCCGCAGAATTGCCTCGACTTATCTGGAGCTTTGGAGATTGGTCCTGGCAGCTTGGCGACTTTCCCAAGCTCATGGGCATCGTAAACGTCACGCCCGACAGTTTTTCCGACGGGGGCCAGTTTCTCGACCCCGCGCGTGCGATTGAGCAGTGCCAGCGACTGGCCGCCGAGGGGGCCGATCTGCTCGATGTCGGCGGCGAATCAACCCGCCCCGGAGCGGCAGCAATTGAAGAAGAGGTGGAAATCCGTCGCGTCGTTCCGGTCATCACGGAGGTGGCCAAACGCGTCTCGGTCCCCATTTCGGTCGACACGACCAAGGCGGCCGTGGCCGAGCGCGCTTTGGACGGCGGAGCCCTGATCGTCAACGATATTTCCGGTTTGCGCTTTGATTCTCGCATGCTCCACGTTTGTGCGAAGGCGCGGGCCGGCGTGATCTGCATGCACATGCAGGGGACGCCCCAGACCATGCAGATCGACCCGCGCTACGCCGACGTCGTTGGCGAGGTGACCGCTTTCCTTTCCAAGCGGCTGGTCGCGCTCGAAAAGGCCGGCATCGAGCGGGAGCGCGTGGTCATCGACCCAGGCATTGGATTCGGCAAAACGCCGGACCACAACCTGACGATCCTCAAGAACATCTCGCGGTTGCGGGCGTTGGGCCGGCCCATCTTGATCGGTCACTCGCGCAAACGGTTCCTGGCGAAAATTCTGGGGCGGACGCTGGATGAAGCGTCGGCCGCGACAATTGGCGTCGCTGTCGCGGCGGCCCTTGCCGGCGCGGACATCCTCAGGGTTCATGACGTCCGCGCGGTGCGCGACGCGCTGGCAGCCTGCTGGGCCGTGCTGCGCGAGGCCCGGCGAGAGACCCCTTGACTTCGACCGCCTTAGTTGGCGGCGCAAGCGGTCGAGCGCGGAAGGATGGTGACCTTCCGTCGCATGATTTCGTCGCCGCCAATTTTCAGCACGAGCGAGTACTCGCCCGGCATCACGCAATCGCCGATGTTGTAATAAAAGAGCGCCCGCAGCATGTCGCAGGAGAGAAACAGGCCGATGGTGTCCACCACGCGGTTCTGCGAGTCGTGCAGGTTGCACTGAATCCACATGTTTTCATGGGGAGGAACCAGCCCGCATTGCACGCGCAACGTTTCACCCTGATGAAACGTCGTGCGTCGATCGAGGAGACAGCCGCCGACAAAGATCGAGCCCACGTCGAAATTCAGCACTTTGTCTTCGTGTTCGATTCGGCGGGTTGGCGTCACAAGTTCCGCGACTTCCTGCGGATCGAGTTCCTGGAGCTTGTACGGGCCCTCGGGGCGGCGCAGGCCGTAGCGGTCGAGCTTGTACTCCAGAGCGACGCCGCCGACGCCCGTGCCTAACAAGGCCGCCACGAACGCGCCGCGGCTCCAGGCCGGTTCGATCGCAGGCAGACTCCGCCCCAAGGCGGCAAGCCCACGAATGCCAAAGCCGAGTCGCGCCGCGATCCAGTTCCACAAGTTTGCTGCGGTGCGGCGCAGCCAATCGATCTCCGAATCGGTCGCGAATGCCGGGTAGGCCGACAGGCAGATCATCGGGAAGATGAATAGCCCCAAAGTTAAACAGGTCAGCACATGAAAGAAAATCCCCAATGGCAGGACGACGCGGCGAAGGATTGGCTTCCACACCAAGAAGATGAACAAAAGCTCCCACAATGCAGTGACATAGGCGCATACAATCACGAGCGAGGGGTGCAGCGCGAGGTAGCCGCCCAGCAAATTCGGGGTGTGGATTGTCGAGAGCATCCAGGTTTGGAGATGCTCCCCCGTGAAATAGGCCCGGACCGCGAGCTTGGTCACGCCGGCACTCAGATAAATGGTTGCCAGCAGCAATTGGATCAGCCGTCGGGGCCATCGCGGTCCGAGCGCGGGGCCGGGAATCAGTCCGGGCGGAAGGCCCTGGCGGAGCAACCGCCTTCGCGCGAGCCAGCTATCGACCGACCAAACGGCGCCGCACTGCGAAAAGCACAGGAAAAAGAGCACGTGCGACGCGATTGCCGACGATTTGTTCAAGCTCGAGAGGATATCGAGCAGGTTCAAATACGTGTAACCAGTCGTCGCCAGGATCAGCGACGACCGCGTGCACCAGCCGACGCAGGACGCAACGAGGGCCAAGATCACAATGCTGTGGATGGCGACGACCACTGTGCCGTTGGGTTCCAGCCACGGCATCGGGAAGCTGTAGATGCTCCAGAGCGAAATCCCCGCGCCGTCGGTTGAGAAGATTTCGCGGGAATAGAACCAGCGGTAGGCCGTTGGGAACAGCAGCGTGAATGTCAGGACAATTCGCGTCAGGGCCAGCCGGTACGGCATCTCCGTGCCGTGAAAGAAATCTTGAAGCGCCCGGCCGAAGCCACGGCCGGGGCTGGCGGTCTCTGGGGAATCGATCACTGCGGGAACTTCGACCGCGGGAATTTCAGTTGCAGACGGCGGGGAAACGGCGGCGATCGGGTTCATCTGTCGACTCCACGGCGAGAGAGCTTCGGGCGCTAAGTAGTGTTTCGTTGCAAACAGTAAAACGGGATCGATGGGGTCGGTGAAGTGCGACTGCTATTCGGCGACGGGCGAGCCGAGTCGCTCGAGAGTTGCGCCGAGAGAAGTGTCGGGTCCGGGATATCCCCCCGGACCGGGCGGCTGTTGCGCCGACCAGATAAAGGGCCGCGTCACCGTGGCATCGGCGACGAGCCGCGGATTATCGACGATCGACAGGTTGTCCTGGAAGCGGAGCCAGGTCGGCTGCTGGGTGAGGATCTCTCCCTCGGGGCTGAGCACCATTCGCGTGTGGGAGTAGATTCGCTTCTGCTTGGGCTTCTGGTAATAGGCCTCGTATTGCGCGTCGGTGAGGTTAAATTTTTTCGGATACTCCTGCTCAACGACGAACACTCGCAGAATAGGCTCGTGCTGCGTATGGGCGAGCGCCGGGCGCATGAGGATCCTTCCGTATTCGAACGCCTGGTCGTAGCACTGCCGAGAAAACCGGCTGTAGGGATCGAATTCGCCCCACGGACCGGGCGAGAGCACGTAGAAACGGCCGCTCTGCCCCTCTCCGATGATTTGCATCTTCGCGTCGTAGCCGGACCAGCCCGCGTACATGTTAAACGTCAGGAAATACATGGGCACGGAAAAAAACTGCACCTGACAGGCGACGCACAAAAATCCAAAGGCCAGCGCGGCGAGATAGCCGCAAATTCCCACGTTGAGGATCCAGCGTTTCATGACGAGACTCTCCGGCGTTCCCACGGAAGGGCCAGTTGGAATGTGGATGACTTGAAAGGCGGTTGGAGCCGGGTCGATCGCCCGGTGCCAAGACGTGAGGAGGCCGCATTTTGTCTTTCACGGCAATCTGGTCAAGACCAGATGCGATGACTGTGGCGCGACCCGGAGGGACAGTCTTGCCGGTGACGCAACAGTGGCTGCGATCACGTCGCCCGTTTCGCTCGATCCTGGCGCGGCCGAACGCCATGGCGCAAAAAAGAACCGCCGTGATACCCGCAATATCACGGCGGCTCAGGACCGAGAAACTGACCCGCACTCTGTATTGTCCGTCGGGCTGACTTGTCCTCCGGATCGAGACCGGAGGATCAGGCCGCCGAGTTGGTTCATTGCGTGCCGGAGGACTCCAGCAGCTCTTCTTCCTCTTCCTGGATGATGATTCGCGGCGTGACCATCATCATCAGGCTTTCCGTTTCACGGCCGATGCCCGTGTTCCGGAAGAGGCGGTTGATGTAGGGGAGCTGGTTCAAGATGGGGACGCCGGCCTCGTTGCGTCCTTCACGCAACGTCTTGATACCACCCAGGAGAACCGTTCCGCCGTCCGGAACGCTCACGGTTGTGATAACCGTGACGGTCTGGACGACAGGCTGCTGGAGGGTGATGTTACCCACCACGTTTGAGTTGCTAGTCGTGCTCGAGGTGCTCGTGGTCGACGTGGTCGACGAGCTTCCGCCGATACCGCCGAAGCCGGACGAGCCCGAAGTGCCTCCGCCGAACCCGCTCGAACCGGTGGAGCCGGACGAACCGCTGGCCCCCGGGCCGAGCCCTTGGGCGCCCGACTGTCCCGGAGCGCTGACGAAGGTGAAGGTGAAGATGTCCGAGATGACGTTGAACTGCGGGAACACCGACAGTCGCACGAAGCGCCGGTCCGCAGAAACCACGGCCGCCACCGACATCGAGACGCCCGATGGGACCAGCGTAATTTCGGGTTGGAACCCGACCGCAAACACGCCGACCACGGGCGTCACGCTGGTGACGAACGGCCGCTGTGTGATGTTGGCGACAAAGGCCCGCTGCCCGTTGAAGAGCGTCACTTTGGGGGCGAACATGACGTTCGTCCGCGTGTCGCCCTGGGCAGCCCGGATGAAGAAGAACGTCTCGATATCGCTCAGGATGGCCAGACCCATCGTCATGCCGGCGTCCGGGTTGAAGTTTCCGAATTGCGGAATGCCGATGTCGAACGAGCCCTGACGGAACGGCACGGTGAGGTCCTGCGAGAATGTCGTCGGCGAGTCCATGCCCACGACCGTTCCCTGGCTGGGCCACTTCTTGACGTTGACCAGGTTCAGCGGGAACGGGAAGGCGTTGAACGGAGCAAAGCCAGTCGACGAGGTGCTCGACGTACTCGAAGTGCTCGAAGTGCTCGAAGTGCTCGAAGTGCTGCTGCTCGACGTGCTGCTGGTGCTGGAGCTGCTTGTGCTGCTGGTGCTCGAGGTGCTGGAAGTCGACGAAGTGCTCGATGTGCTGCTGGTCGAGCTGAGGATCGGCGCTCCGAACTGACCGAGACCCAGAGTCGACTGAGAGACGTTGTCGTTGAGGTTGAAGTTGAAGTTCACGCCGACCGACTCGAAGAAGTCGTCGTCAACCGTAATGAACCGGCATTCGACCGTCACCTGCAAGTCCTGCAGCCGCCGCAGCTGCTGCAAGAGGTCGCGGATTTCATCGTGAACCTTCTGCGTCTGGCGGATGACCAGGCTCAACGTCGAGTCGACGGACTGAATGTGGCCTTGTCCGCCACTCTCGTCCCACGATTCCGGCTCGATGGTGTTGACGATCAGATGCTTGATCGCGTCGAAATCGGGCGCCGCTGCGACTCCGCCTGGCGGGCGGACTCCAGCCGGGCTGGGAGCGAGTGGCGGCGCCGTGCTTCCCAGATTCTGACCGACCTGGAACATCGCCTGCCCGCCGGCCTGCTGAGTATTGTCGGCGGCGGGGACGATGAATTGAGCGCCGCCGGTCCCGTGCTGGAACGGCACGGCAATCGGCGCGGCATTGGAGATCGGCATCACGAGGTCGGCCACCGGATAAGCCAAAAGCGTGGTCGTGCCCTGCTGCTTCAAACGGCTGGTGATCAACAGGACCTCGTCCTTGGTCATGTAACCCATGTTGAGCGGATCGAGGATCAGATTCAGAGCGCTGCGGAGGGTGATCCCGTCCACGCCGATGGTCACTTCCGTCGACGTGGGGACGTGCTCTTCCTCCAGCGCCGCCGTATCGAGCACGATGTTGACGTCGGCAATCTTTTGGATGTGCCGGATCACCTCGACCAGCGGCGTCTTCTCGAAATGCAGCGACACTTGCCGGTTGAGGCTCTGCTCGATTTGCTTCTCGGGCTCGGTCCGTTCCTTGTTGTCCGGTCCGTACTTGCCCTTGCGGCGGCGCGTCAGATCGCTCCAGTCCTTGGGGAACTTATAGGGAGAGCCGTACATCGGCGTGGCCGCCGCGTCTTCGACTTCCCACAACTGATTGATGAAATTGTCTTCCTTACGGATCTTGAGATCCGCAATCCTCGCGTTCTCGCGACCGAGGCGGGCCTTCTGGAACATGATTTCGGCCGTCGGATTCTCTTTGTCGAGTTCCTTGGCCTGCTTGGCGATCAGTTCGGCTTCCGTCCAGCGATCCTGCTTGACGAGCTTGTTGTATTCCTCGACGAGGTCGGCAAATTCCTGCTCCACGCGGACGTGGTACGCCTGCTCGTACTCAATCTCGCTCTTGATCTTGTCGTTCTTGACCTTGACCGCGGCTACCGGGGCCAGCTGCTTTTGCTGGGCCTCGATATCGGCCTTTGACCGGGTCAAGAGCGTAATCAGGGGCGCCACGGCGTCCTTGCCGAGGTCCGACTGGTCGACGCTGGCGATCGCATCGTCGAGGAGCTTGATGGCCCGGGCCGGATCCGTGTCCTTGATCCGCTCGGCCTTGAAGTGCGCATTGAGGACGTCGGTCCGCAGCTTCTCGAATTTGAGCGCCCGCTGCTGATCGGCAATGTCGATGCGCGAGGCAGTCTGCCGCCGGGGCTGGCCCTGCGAGTCGTTGGCAGTCGAGGGGAGCTGCGCCGAGACCTGCTCCACGTTGTGAGTCCGCAATGGAGCCAGGTCGCGGAGGAAATCGTGCAGCTGGCGGTCGCGATAGCGATCGAGCTGCTGGCCGCTGCGGTAACACTGCAAGAAGCAAGCGTAGGCCGCGTCGCGGTGTCCCTCACGCAGCTCGCGCATTCCCAGTTCGAACAACTCGTCAGCCGACGCGCCAGTCGGCACGATTACGGGAACGACAGCCGGACGAGCTTTGTCGCCGGCATACGGATTCTCTGCCGTGAATGCTTCGGCCGGGCTGGCCGGAGCCTTCGCAGTATAGGGCGATCCGCCCGGAGCCGGAGCTTCCGGTCCGCTCGGCATCGCTGCGGCTGTAATCGGCGTCGCGGGAGTCACGGGCATCGCCGCGGGGGCAGCTGGCGCCGGCGGCATTTCAGCGACCGCCGGAGGCGGAGGCGCGTCGACGACGGTCGGGATTGCCATTGGAGCCGCAGTCTTGGCGACCGAGCCCTCGGCTTCCGCGCGTTCGATGTCGGCCAGCACGAGTTCCGGCCGATCGTCCATGACCGAATACGTGATATCGAGAGCGGCCGCTTCCTTAGCCTTGCGGCGCGCCTCGGCAATTCGTCCGTGTTCCAAATCCTGCCGCGCCTCGCGGACCAGGGTCAGCGCTCGTTCTTTGTTCCACTTCGGATTGGCGGGCGGCTGCGCCGCCTGGTGCGACACCTGCGTCACGCCGCCGAACGGTCCTGCCGCGTCGGGCCCCGAATCGAGCGCCACAGCCTGTCGCACTCCGGACGGCTCGGGGGCCGTTGCGGCCTGGCGGCCCGACTGCGACTCACGCAGCGAGATCGATTCCATCACCAGTTCGGGACGATCGTCGAACGGAGTGTACGAGACACTCATCTTCGCGACTTGCTGCGCCTTCTGACGCGCCGCGTCGATCCGGCCGGCTCGCAAGTCTTCGCGGGCCTTGAGCAGCAGGTCCTGCGCCTTCTGGTTGTCGCCGGAGGAAGTCGATTGTTTCTCGGTAGCGGCCGTTTCTCCCCATCCGGTCTGGGAGTTCGCCGGGCCGGCGGTCAGTTCACGCACGCGCTGGGCGCGAGCGATATCGGCCAGCACGGTGTCGGGCCGATCTTCGAACATTCCGAATACCGCGTTGAGCTGCTTGGCTTGTTGGGCCTTTTTGGCGGCCTCTTCGAAGCGGCCCGCTTGCAGGTCCACCCGCGCCTGGCGAATCAATTCAACGGCCTTGGCGCGATTCGGATCAGCCGAGTCGACGGCCGCTTTCTTGACGTGGCGCGCGAACGTTTTTGTTCCTGTCGTGCGCTCGATCTCGGCGAGCAACGTCTGCGGCTGATCCTCGAGGACATCCCACTTGATGTCGAATTCGTCCGCCTTGAGCGCCTTGATCCGGGCCTGGTCGTATTGGCCCTTGTCGAACAGAGCGCGGGCTTCGGCCAGCAGCTGCTTGGCCTGAGCCTTCGCATTGACGCCGGTCCGCGCCGGCGCGGGAGCGGGCGTTTTGACCTGCCCGATCTTGTCGAAGTCCTGGAATTCGGATTCGGAGGCGCTGGGCGACTGTCCGCGGACAACCAGCGTCTCAGAAGCTCCCGCGGCCGTCGTCGCCGGCTTCGCGCGGTGACTCAGCCGATCGATCTCGGCCAGGAGTTGTCCGGCGCGCGAATCGAGGAACTTGTAGGCGACTTCAATTTTGTGCGCGGCGGCCGCTTTGGCTTTGGCCAGGTCGAGACGTCCGATTTGCAGGTCGTCGCGAGCGGTGTCCAACAAAGCGGCGACGTAACGTCGCTTTTTCACGACCGAGTCGGTCTGTGCGGTTGACGTGTTTTCGTTTTGAGCGGCGGCGGATTGTCCCGCGCGTGCGGCCAGCTCGGCCAGCAGCAGCTGCGGCGTTCGCTCGCCGGCCCGCCACTCGACGGGCAGGGCCGCGGCGCGGCGTGCCAGGACCGCTGCTTTCTGCAGCTGTCCGGCGGCTGCCAGGCGATCGGCCTGTGCCAGGATATTCTGCGCCGTCCTTTTATAGGCGCTGTTTGCCGGGGACTCGGCCGGCGCGACGGATCGCGACGCGGCTTCTGCGCCCGCGGCCGGTGCATCATCGGCGTGGAGTGGACCGCGAACGGCAAATGCCGCCAGCGTGCCGACGCCGGCCGCGGTCATGGCGAAGAATGCGAATCGAGTGCGCAAGGTCCGTTCCTCCTTCACTCCGTGAAGGCCGAATTTCCGCAGCCCCGGATTGGTTCCGTTGAATCGGTTCATGTGACATCCAGAAGTGTCGTGCACGGTCGCGATTTGACGTACGCCGAGCGAGCAAACCCCCGCGCGCTTTGCGAGGATCAGTCGCGAGCCCACGAGGGACGGCAACCAATCCACACCCAAGCGTGCGGGTCCGAATCTGCTATTGATCTGCTGTCGGGAGAGAGAGGAGATGAGCGGGCGGCTAGATACCTCACGCCTGCAAAGGGGGTCAAGAGCGTTTACGCCCTTTTTTCGCCGGAACGTCCGAGTTTTTCTCCGAAGCAGGAATGCCGGCAAAATCTGCCGGTGGCTGCAGATCTTCGGGGGGCAAATAGGCCGATTCGATGCTCGCTTTCTGATAAGCCTCGACCAGCACTTTTCGCATCGCCTCCTTTTGAATCTTGTCTTCGAGGATCTGCCTGATCCGCTCTTGCACTTCCGCGATTGGTTGCTTGCCGGCGGGCTTGCGCTCCACGACCCGAACCAGTCGATACGCGTCGCGGCTCGAGAGCACGGGGCTCGTTTCGCCGACGGCCAGGCCGCGCAGCGTCTGCGACGTTTTTTCGTCGACGACGCTTTCCGCGCGCACCCACGGCTGGACTCCGCCTTTTTCGGCGTAGAGCCCGTCCGAGTATTTCTTGACGACCTTGTCGAAGCTGTCTCCCCGCTTGAGTGCGTCGACGGCCTGGCTCAGCACTTTGAGTGCGCTGTCCCGGCCGCCATGCTTGTCGAAGTCGATTTCCAGAAGCTGCCAGCGAACTTTCTCGGGGAAGCTGAACTGGTCGTCGTGCTCCTGGTAATAGGCGAGCACCTCCGTACGACCGACCATGTGCTCTTTTTTGGACTTTCCTCGCAGGTATTCGTCGGCCAGCAGCCGGTTGCGAAACTCCTCCTTCAGGCTGGCGAGCGAAGTCCCCTGCTTGCGCAGCCCCAGATCGACTTCGTGCACCGTCAGGACGTTGAAGTCCTTTTTCAACCTCTCCAGATAGTTGTCGAACTCTTTCGTGACGGCGTCTTCGATTTTTTTCTGCTGCTCCTTCTCGAGCATGCTGATCATCGCCTGGGACAGCACTCGGGTGCGGATGAAATCCTTGCCGAACTTGCGAATCGCGGCCATCTGCAACTCGCGATATTCCTGTTCGGTGATCTGGCCGTCCGCAAGCGCCTTGCTCGCGACAATCAGGCTTAAACCCTGCGGTGTGAGAGGCTCGACGGCCCCCCGTTCGAAGATCTCCGAGGCAAACAGCGCCTGACCGTTGATCGACGCGACAATTTCGTTCCCCGACATCTTTCCGTCGGAGGTTTTGGAGGTCGTGTATCCGGCCCGCTTGATTTCGCCATCCGCCAGCGAGGCCGTTTGAGTCGCCGATTTATCGGGAGAGTTGCCGCGGGCCGTGGTCACGCCGCCGCTCGGGGAATCTCCGCTCGGCGCCGAGTTATCCGGGGCGACAACCGCGGTATCGGACGGCTTGGCGTTCGGGTCGGTCGGCGCGGCCTTCGTCACTTTGCGCGGCGGAGGCGGCCCGAAAACCGGATCTCCCACCTTCGTGGGATCGAGCAGATCGCAGCCGGTCAAGACCGCGAGGGCCATCATCAGAGGCAACAAATACCGCATGCGGACGAAGTCCCGGGGCGCATTCTGGATGTGGCGACTTGCGCCGGGCAAACGGCTCATTTCGCCGTTCGCTCGGGCTGGTCGTGCCATGGTTTGCTGCGCCTGTTGGAGGGCCGGAAGCCGGGCAACGAAGGGAGGAAAGGGGCGGGGATTCTAGTCTGCGCTCTACGACGGCTGCAACACCGCTTTGAGCGTCGCGACCAGTTCGTCGCCACTCAGTTCCCGTTCCGGCAGCACGAGATACGCGCTGTGCGCGTCGACAACGCGGAGACGCCCCTCCCACCGCTTCGCCAGTTGGCCTATTTTGCGCGGATTCTGATAACGGAAGACGGCGTACTTCGGCGCTTCGAGGTGGACGTCGTCGATTTGCCAGTGCCGCGCGAATACTTGCAGTTGACGCACTTCGCGCAGCCTATCCACTTCGGGAGGCAGCGGACCGAAGCGGTCGCGGAGCTCGGCCTCCCACTCGGCCAGTTGCTCAAGCGTCTCGATCTGCGACAGCTTGCGATAGATCTCGATCTTCTGCTTCATCGACGGGACGTACGAACCGGGCAGAAACGCGGAAACCGGCAGGTCGATGCCGACGTGGAACGGCTCGCGCACCGGCTCGTTCTTGAGCTGCCGGACGGCGTTATCCAGCAGCCGACAATAGAGTTCGTAGCCGACCGACGTGATGTGGCCGCTTTGCTCGGTGCCGAGAATGTTCCCCGCCCCGCGGATTTCCAGGTCGCGCATGGCGATCTTGAAGCCGGCCCCCAGCTCGCTGAATTCCTCGATCGCCTTCAACCGCCGGGCCGCGGTCGACGAGAGGCTTTGCCCCTCCTCCAGCAACAAATAACAGTAAGCCCGGTGCTTGTAGCGGCCGACGCGTCCACGAAGCTGGTGCATGTCGGCCAGCCCGTATTTGGCGGCCTGATGGATGAAAATCGTGTTGGCGTTGGGGATATCGAGGCCGCTTTCCACGATCGTCGTACACACCAGCACGTCGGTCTTGCCGGTGACGAAGCGGAACATCGCCTCTTCGAGCTGGTGTTCGGGCATCTGCCCGTGGGCCACGTCGAAACGCGCCTCGGGAACGATCGACTGCAGCCGGTCGGCGAGCGAGCGGATGTTGTAAACCCGGTTGTGGACGAAGAACACCTGCCCGTTGCGATTCAGCTCGCGGATGATCGCTTTGCGGATCAGCTCGCCGTCGAAGCGGCAGATCCGCGTCTCGATGGCCTGCCGATCGCGGGGCGGCGTCGTCAGGTTCGAGATGTCGCGGATGCCGAGCAAAGACAAGTGCAGCGTCCGCGGAATCGGCGTCGCGCTCATCGTCAGCACGTCGACTTCCAGCCGCAGGTGTTTGAGCATTTCCTTCGCGTCGACGCCGAACCGCTGCTCTTCGTCGATGACCAACAGTCCCAGATCTTTGAAGCGGATATCCTTCTGGACGAGCCGGTGCGTGCCGATGACGATGTCGACCTCGCCCGTTTCCATTCCCAGCAGCGTCTCGTGCTGCTGGGCCTTGGTGCAGAAGCGCGAGAGGACGTGCACGTTGAAAGGGAATTCGGCCAGCCGCTCGCTGAACGTGCGGAAATGTTGCTCGGCCAGCACGGTTGTCGGCACCAGCACCGCCACTTGTTTGCCGGCCTCGACCGCTTTGAACGCGGCCCGCATGGCGACTTCGGTCTTGCCATAGCCAACGTCGCCGCACAATAGGCGATCCATGGGCCGCGGGCGCTGCATGTCGTCTTTGACGTCGATGATCGCGGCCGCCTGATCCTTCGTTTCGGTGTAGGGAAAGGCCGCCTCGAACTCCTGCTGCCAGTGGCTATCGATGGGGAAGGCGATTCCCTCGCGGGCTTCGCGCTTGGCCTGCAGCTGAATCATGTCGCTGGCCAGATCGAGCACCGCGTGGGCGACGCGCTCTTTCTTCTTGGCCCACGTCGCGCTCCCCAGCTTGGAAAGCTGCGGGGCCGACTTGCTCGCTCCGATGTACTTTTGCACGAGGTAAATCAGCGAGACCGGCACAAACACCCGCACGCTGTCGGCGAACTCGAGGATCAGGTGTTCCTCTTTTTGCTCCCCTTTGTCGAGCAGCTCCATGCCCCGATAGACGCCGATGCCGTTGGTCAGGTGGACGATCAGGTCCCCTTCGCTCAGCTCCAGGAACGTGTCGATCGCCCGCGTTTCGTACGTTCGGCGGCGGGCCTCGCGGCGGATTTCCGTCCGGCCGAACAACTCTTGATCGCTGAGGACGATCAACCCTTCCGAAACGAGCCGGAAACCGCGCGTGACGTGACCGATGCACAGCTCGACGCGCCCGCCCAGCGTGCGACCGGGCTCCGCCAACAGTTCCGACAGTCGCGCCCGCTCGCCGTCGTTGTGACAAGCGATCAGGACTTGCTCATCGCGACCGACCACAGATTCCAACTCCGAGAGCGCTTCCGTCCGCGGCCCGGTGAATCGCTCGATCGACTCGACTCGCAGATGGCATGTCGTGTCGAAACTATCGCCCGCGATGGCGGCGATCGACACCGAGGGAAACTTCACCAGCCGCTCCATCGTGTGGGCGACGCCGAAGAGCCCGCGCGGATTTTCCATCCGCGTCAGGTACGTTTTGCCTTCTTCGAGGATGTCGGCCAGCTCGCCGAGCGCGATCCAAGTGCCCGCGGGCAACGAATCGATCAGGCTTTCCTCGGCCGCTCGACCGTTCGGATGGCCGTTGCCGCCGACGGGACTCGCTCCGCCGTCGGTCGAGCCCTCTTTCCGCGCGCCGACGATCGTCAGCTCGACCTCGGTCAGCTCTTCGAGTTTGCGCTGCGTCTCGGCGTCGAAGCGGCGGATCGACTCGACCTCGTTGCCGAACAGCTCGATG